>JAFBAS010000109.1 GCA_019247605.1 Hyphomicrobiales bacterium | reverse complement strand
CATCGCATCATCGAGGCCGCCGAGCGCGCTTTCGTGCGCCACGGCTTCCACGCCACGACAATGCAGCATGTCGCGGCCGAAGCCGCCATGAGCCCCGGCAATCTTTACCGGTATTTCCGTTCCAAAGAGGCGATCGTCCAGGAGCTTTGCGCGCGTGAGCAGGCGGAGCGCGCCCGATCCTTCGCAGCCTTTGCGCAAGCCGAGAGCGTGATCGCCGCGATGGCGGAAGGGCTGCGCAAGAACCTCCTCGAAAAGCCTCGCGAGAAGATGCAGATGATCCTCGAGATCTGGGCGGAAGCCGCGCGCAATCCTGCGATCGCGGCGCTTTGCGGGACGATCGACGCGGATGTGCATGCCGGGCTGACGGGGCTCGTCGAGGCCGCGAAAGGCAAGGGGGAAGCCGTCGCCGATCTCGATGCCGATTTTGCGGCGCGCGTCATGATCACCGTCGTGGTGGGACTTTTCAAGCGCCGCGCCCATGAGGCCGATTTCGATGGTGAGCGCGAGCTTGCGCTTGCGCTCGGCATTTTTGCGGCCCTTTTCCGCGGCGCCGTTCGGCCGTTGATCGGCATTGAACCGCAAGGGGCCCTGTGATGCGCGCGCGCAGCACGTGGATTACTGCCGGCCTCGCCGTCCTGTTGGCGGCGCTCGCAGGCCTCGGCGCGCTCATGCCTTGCGCGGCGCCCGGCGCGTGGCTTTCTCGCCTCGGCGCGCCGATCGATCGCGCGGCCTGTCCGGCGAGCCCTGCCCTCGCGGGGGAGACTAACGCTACGGGCCTTCCTCCCGCCCCTGCAGTCACCGTGGTGAAATCGGCAGCGCACGAGTTCGTCGATCGTTTTTTTGTCTCGGGCACGCTCGTGCCGCGCGACGAGGCGATGGTCGGAGCGCAGATCGACGGCTTACGCATCGTCGAGCTTCTCGCCGATGACGGAGATCATGTCGCAAAAGGGCAGGTGCTGGCACGCCTCGATCGCAACCAGCTCGATGCCCTCGTCGCGGAGAACGATGCGGCACTGACCCGGGCCGATGCCGCCATCACACAAGCGACGAGCCAGATCGGCCAGTACGAAGCGGGTTTGACCCAGGCTCAGGCCGAGCTCGACCGAGCGCGCAAGCTCGATGTGCAGATCGTGACGCAGGCGACACTCGATCAGAAGATCGCGGCCTTCCGCACAGCCCAATCGCTGCTGGCGGCGGGCAAGGGGGCGCTCGCGGTCGCCGAGGCGGACAAGGCGAGCCGCGAGGCCGAGCGGCGCGAACTCATGGTGCGGATTGATCGCACAGAGGTGAAGGCGCCCGTGGCCGGCATCATCAGCCGCCGCACGGCGCGCCTCGGGGCCGTCGCGCTCTCCGCGTCCGATGCGCTTTTCCGCATCATCACCGACGGCGCGGTCGAGCTCGAGGCGGATGTTCCGGAGCAATGGCTGGCGCGCCTCAAGGTCGGCATGCCGTCGAAAATCGGGCTCCCGGGTATCGACGGCGAGGTCGAAGGCAATGTGCGGCTCGTCTCCGAAGAGGTCGACAAGGCCACCCGCCTCGGCAAGGTCCGGATCGCCTTGCCGCTCGAGGCGCAAGCCCATATCGGCTCTTTCGCTTCGGGCGTCGTGATCCTCGCGCGACGCTCGGGCGTCGGCGTGCCGACGAGCGCGGTGACGCGCGGCGAGGACGGCGACTTCGTTCAGGTCGTGACCGATGATCGCATCGAGCAGCGCAAGGTCGTGACCGGCATCACCAATGCGCGCCTCACCGAGCTGCGCGAAGGGCTCGCCGAGGGCGAGATCGTCGTGGCGCGCGCCGCTGCCTTCCTGCGTGCGGGAGACCATGTGCGCCCGATCCTCGCGACGGCCCGGCTCGGCAAGACGGTCGAGGAAGCGGCGCGATGAGGCTCAACATCTCCGCCTGGTCGATTCGCAGGCCGATGCCGGCATGCGTGACGTTCATCGTGCTCGTGATCCTCGGCATCTTCAGCTTCCGTGCCCTGCCGATCACGAAATTCCCGAACATCGACATTCCGATCGTGCAGATCACCGTCACACAATCGGGCGCCGCACCCGCCGAGCTCGAAGCACAAGTGACGAAGAAGGTCGAGGATGCGGTCGCGTCCGTGAACGGGCTTTGGCACATCATCTCGACGGTGACCGACGGCTCTTCGATCACCACCATCCAGTTCTATGTCGGCACGAATGTCGATCGTGCCTTGAACGACGTGAAGGACCAGATCGCCAAGATCAGGACTGATCTGCCGCGCACCATCGACGAGCCGATCGTGGCGCGCCTCGACATCGAGGGCTTGCCGATCGTGACCTATGCGGCGTCCGCGCCGACCCTGTCGGTCGAGGATCTCTCCTGGTTCGTCGACGACACGGTGGCGCGAACGCTGCAAGGAATAAACGGTGTCGGCGGCGTGACACGATCGGGTGGCGTCGATCGCGAAATCCGCGTCTCGCTCGATCCGAGAAGGCTTCTCGCGCTCGGCGTCACGGCGGCCAATGTCAATGCGCAGCTTCGCGCCACGAACGTCGATCTTGCGGGCGGACGCGGCGAGATCGCGGGACAGGAGCAGGCGATCCGCACGCTTGCGGGCGCGCGCAGCGTCGCCGACCTCGCCGCGCTCCCGATCTGGCTTCCCGGCGGGCGAAAGGTCCGGCTCGACGACCTCGGCACGGTGACGGACGGGGCCGCCGAGGCGCGCACCTTCACGCGTCTCGACGGGCGGCCCATCGTTGCTTTCGGCGTCTCGCGCGCCAAGGGTGCAAGCGACGCGGCGGTCGATGAACTCGTGGCGAAGAAGATCGCGCAAATTCACGAGCAGCATCCGCAAGTCGAGATCACCAAGGTCGACACGCAGGTCGACAACACGCTCGGCAACTACCGTTCGGCGATGGAGACGCTCATCGAAGGGGCGGTGCTCGCCGTGATCGTGGTGTTCCTCTTCTTGCGGGACCTTCGCGCCACCCTAGTGTCGGCGATCGCGCTGCCGCTTTCGGCCATCCCGACCTTCTGGGCGATGGATATGCTCGGCTTCTCGCTCAACCTCGTGAGCCTGCTCGCGATCACGCTCGTCACCGGCATCCTCGTCGACGACGCGATCGTCGAGATCGAGAACATCGTGCGCCATATGCGCATGGCGAAATCCGCCTATCGAGCGGCGCTCGAGGCGGCCGACGAGATCGGCCTTGCGGTCATCGCCATCTCGATGACGATCGTCGCGGTCTTCGCGCCGGTGAGCTTCATGGGCGGAATTGCCGGCCAGTATTTCCGCCAGTTCGGCCTCACCGTCGCCATCGCCGTGTTCTTCTCGTTGCTCGTGGCGCGCCTGATCACGCCGCTCGTCGCCGCCTATTTCCTGCGCGCCCATGACGATCAACCGCGCCAGGATGGCGCGCTGATGCGTTTCTACACGCGTCTCGTGCGCGGCTCGGTCAGGCACCGCTGGATCACTTTCGCCGCAGGCCTCCTCATCTTCATCGCCTCGCTCATGTCGACGAAGCTTTTGCCCTCAGGCTTCATTCCCGCGGGCGATGTTTCGCGTTCGCTCCTTGCGATCGAGCTGCCGCCGGGATCGCGCCTCGCCGACACGGACGCGGTGACGCGCACCATCGCGGATCGGCTCAAGGCGATGCCGGAGATCAAGTCCGTGCTCGTGTATGGCGGCGTCGTTCTCGGTGGCGCTTCGGAAGTGCGTCGCGCGACGCTCGTCATCAATTTCGTCCACAAGAGCAAGCGCGCGCTTACTCAACAAGATTTGCAGATCCGCCTCGCGCGCGATCTTCGCGACCTCCCGGATATCCGCTTCTGGTTCCTCAAGGACAATGGTCAGCGCGATATCTCGCTCATCGTCGCGGGATCGGATCTCAAGACGATCAACGACACCGCCAATCAGCTCGCGAGCGAGATGCGCGCGATCCCCTTCATCGAAAACCCGATGTCGACCGCCGAGCTCGATCGGCCCGAGATTCGTATCACGCCTAAACAGCAGCTCGCCGCCGATCTCGGCGTCTCGACCGAGGCGCTTTCGGAGACGATCCGCGTCGCGACGCTCGGCGATATCGACGCGAACCTCGCGAAATTCGACGCCGGCGATCGCCTCGTGCCGATCCGTGTCGAGCTCGATGAGCACGCGCGCGCCGATATCGGGCTGCTCGAGGCGTTGCGTGTTTCGACGGGGACGGGGGGAGCCGTGCCGCTTTCCTCCGTCGCCGATTTCGAGATGAGCCGGGGCCCGACCGCGATCAATCGCTCCGATCGCTCGCGGCGCGTCACCATCGAAGGCGATCTGGCGGGCCAGACGGCGCTCGGCCAGGCGCTCGACGCGATCCACGCGCTTCCCACGGCCAAAGCATTGCCTAGCGGTGTCGAGCTTCGGCAGTCGGGAGATGTCGAGGTGATGGGGCAGATCTTCGATTCCTTCGCGACCGCGATGGGCGCCGGCCTGATGATGGTTTACGGCGTGCTCATTCTTCTCTTCGCGAGCTTCGTCCAGCCAATCACCATCCTCTTCTCGCTTCCTCTCTCGATCGGCGGTGCGATCATCGCGCTTCTCATCACGGGGAAAGCGATCAGCATGCCGGTCGTGATCGGCATCCTCATGCTCATGGGCATCGTCACCAAGAACGCCATCATGCTTGTCGATTTCGCGGTCGAGGAGATGGGACGCGGCACGGTGCGCCTCGAGGCGCTCGTCGAGGCGGGGCGCAAGCGCGCACGCCCGATCGTGATGACGACGATCGCCATGGCGGCCGGCATGTTTCCCTCCGCGCTCGCTTACGGCGATGGCGGGGAGTTCCGCGCACCTATGGCAATCGCGGTGATCGGCGGGCTTATCGTCTCGACCGTGCTCTCGCTCGTTTTCGTGCCGGCCGTGTTCACGCTTCTCGACGACGTCGGGCGCTTCTCATGGCGTTTCCTTTCGCGCTTCGTCGGAGAGGCCGACGAGCCGCACGAATCGCGCGACGGAGCGACCGTGCCCGGTCCCGTCTTCCGCGAGCTTCGAGAGGAGCCGAGGATCGCGGCGGAGTAGGCCCCGGACGTGTGCACCTCTCCAGCGAGGGGACGCTCGGGAGAGGTCGGCTCGCGCGCGTAGCGCGCCGGGTGAGGGTCTCGCCTTCGTGGTGCCTTCGCGGGGATGTACCTCAGAACCCGATCCTTCTCCCGCGCTTTTCGCGCGAGCCCTACCCCGCCGGCACCGCCACGGCTTCGCGCGCCCGGTAGCAAGCGACTTCGCGTCCTTCGACGATCTCGGTCGGCGGGAAGGCTTCCCTGCAACGCGCGATCACGAGCGGGCAACGCGGGTGGAAAGGGCAGCCGGAGGGTGGCGAGAAGGGCGAGGGAAGTTCGCCCTTGAGAATGATGCGTTCTTTCTTCGCGGCGGGGTCGGCGACCGGCGTCGCGGAAAGGAGCGCGCGCGTATACGGATGGCGCGGCTCCGCGAAGATCGTTGCGCTTTTGCCGAGCTCCACGGCCGAGCCGAGATAGATCACCATCACCTCGTCGGCGATGTGCTTCACCACCGAGAGATCGTGGCTGATGAAAAGGTAGGCGAGCTCGAACTCGCTCTGCAGCTCATCGAGAAGGTTGAGCACCTGGGCGCGGATCGAGACGTCGAGCGCTGAGACCGGCTCGTCGAGGACGAGAATGCGCGGGCGCGTCATGAGCGCGCGCGCAATTGCGATGCGCTGGCGCTGGCCGCCAGAGAACATGTGCGGGTAGCGCTCGTAATGCTCAGGGCGCAAGCCGACGCGGGCGAGCATGGCGCGCGCCTCGCGCACGCGCTCCTTTCTCGGAAGATCGGAGTTGACGATCAAGGGCTCCTCGAGCGCGGCGCCGATCGTCTGTCGCGGATTGAGCGAACCGTAGGGGTTCTGGAAGACGATCTGAACCTCTTTGCGCAGGCGTTTGCGCTCGTCGGGCGTCGCCTGGGCGAGGTCGATGCCGTCGATCGTAAGCGAACCCGCGCTCGGCTCCTCGATCATGGTCACGAGCCGCCCGAGCGTCGATTTGCCGGAGCCCGATTCGCCGACCACCGCGAGCGTCCTGCCGGCGCTCAAGGTGAAGGTGACCCCGGCGAGCGCCTTCACGACGCCGGTGCCGCCGAAGAAGCCGCGCCGCACCTCGTATTCGCGGCGCAAATCCTTGGCTTCGAGGATGATCTCGCTCATGCGACGCGCTCGCGTTGCGCCATCGGCCGCCCGCCGAGGAGCGGCGTGTGGCAACGCGCCTGGCCGAGCTCGGCGCTTGCTGGCAAAGGCCGCTCGATGTGGCAGCGCTCGAAAACGAATTGGCAGCGCGGCGAGAAGAGGCACCCTTCCGGTCGGTCGAACTGACCGGGCACGACGCCGGGGATCGCCGGCAAGCGCTCGCCGCCCTCGGCACGCTCGGGCAAGGCCGCAAGTAGCGCCGCCGTGTAAGGATGGCGAGGCTCGCGAAACAGATCGCGCGTCGACTGCTTCTCTACCTGCTCGCCCGCATATTGCACGATCACCCGATCGGCCGTCTCCGCGACCACCCCCATATCGTGGGTGATGATGATGAGACCCATGCCGGTCTCGTCCTTGAGGCGGCGCAAGAGATCGAGGATTTGCGCCTGGATGGTCACGTCGAGCGCCGTCGTCGGCTCGTCCGCGATCAGGAGCTTCGGCCTGCAAGCGAGCGCCATGGCGATCATCACGCGCTGGCTCATGCCGCCGGAGAGCTGGTGTGGAAAAGCCGAGAGACGTCGTGCCGGGTCGGTGATCCCGACCTCGTCGAGAAGCTCGATGCAGCGCGCGCGCCGTGCCGCCTTGCCCATGTCCAGATGCGTCTTCAACGCTTCGGAAAGCTGAAAGCCGACCGTGAAGCAGGGGTTGAGCGACGACATCGGCTCCTGAAAGATCATCGTGATGTCGCGCCCGATGATGGCGCGCCGCTCGCGCGCACCGAGCGTGAGAAGGTCGACGTCGCCGAAGCGGAGCTCGTCGGCCGTCACGGTCGCGGTCCAAGGCAAAAGGCCCATGACGGCGAGCATCGCCACCGATTTTCCCGAACCCGATTCGCCGACGATCGCAACGACCTCGTCGCGGTCGACCGAAAGATCGAAGGCCTCGACAGCCGTGAAGGCACCCGAACGCGTCGCGAAGCTCACGGTCAAATTGCGGATGGAGAGGAGTGACATCGGTTTTTTGTGGAGCGCCTGGTGTGGTGAAGCCCCCATGACCGTCATGGCCGGGCTCGGCCCGGCCCTCCATGCCTTTTCGAGTGCCGATCTCGACAGGGAAGACGTGGATCACCGGGCCAAGCCCCGTCATGACGAAGTGGGGAGCTTTGTCCGTCTTGGCCAGACATTCGCGCCTCAGCTTCGCTTGAGCTTCGGATCGAGCGCGTCGCGAAGCCCGTCGCCGAAGAGATTGATGGAGATCACAGTCACGAGGATCGCAAGTCCGGGCAGAGTCACGATCCAAGGCTCGGAGCGGATGAATTCGCGCCCGTCGCCGACCATGGCGCCCCATTCGGGCGTCGGCGGCTGGGCACCGAGGCCGAGGAAGCCGAGCGCGGCGGCTTCGAGGATGGCGTCCGACACGCCGAGCGCCGCCTGCACGATCACGGGCGCGAGGCAGTTCGGAAGCACCGTCCGCAACATGAGGCGCAAGCTGCCGACGCCCGCGACCTTGGCCGCGATCACATAGTCCTTACCCATTTCCGAGAGTGCCGAGGCGCGCACGAGCCGCACGTAGCGCGGCAAGGACACGATGGTCACGGCGGCGATCGTCTTTTCCAGACTTGGATTCTGCAAGATCGCGATGATCAGAATGGCGAGAACAAGGCTCGGGATCGCGACGATGAGATCCATGACGCGCGAGATCGCGCTGTCGATCCAGCCGCCGGCGAAAGCTGCAAGGAGCCCGAGCGCCACGCCGCAAACGATGGACACGGCCATCACGCTGAGCCCGATGAAGAGCGAATAGCGCGCGCCATGCATGATGCGCGAAAGCATGTCGCGCCCGAGCGCGTCGGTGCCGAGCGGGAAGGCCCAATTGCCCCCTTCATACCAGGCCGGCGGCAGCTTTACTGCGTCGCGGAATTGCTCGAGCGGGGAATGGGGAGCGAGCACGTCGGCGAAGATCGCGACGAAGACGATGAGCGAAAGGACGACAAGGCCCGCGACGGCGCCCTTGTTCTCGCGGAAGGAGGCCCAGAATTCGGCGAAGCTCGAAGGCTGGCTCGCGGTGCCGATCGGTGCGGCAAGGGTGATGTCAGCGGCCATGGCGGATCCGAGGATTGACGGTGCCATAGAGCACGTCGACGAAGAGGTTGACGATGATGACGATGGACGAGATCAGCATGATGCCGCCTTGCAAGGCGGGGTAATCGCGGCGCGAGATGGCATCGATGAGCCAATGGCCGACGCCGGGCCAGGCGAAGATGTATTCGGTGAGCACCGCGCCTCCCATGAGGCCACCGACCTGAAGCCCGATGATGGTGATGACCGGGATCAAGGCGTTGCGCAGCGCGTGCAAACCGATGACGCGCCAGGGTGCCAAACCTTTGGCTTTGGCCGTGCGCACGTAATCCTCGTTGAGCACCTCGAGCATCGAGGAACGCGTCATGCGTGCGATGATCGCCAGCGGAATCGTACCGAGCACGATGGCCGGCAAGGCGAGGTGGCTCAGCGCCGACCAGAAGGCGCCGGGCTGATCCGACAAGAGCGCATCGATCAGCATGAAGCCGGTCACCGGCTCGAAGTAGTATTGGATGAGGTCGATGCGTCCCGAGACCGGCGTCCAGCCGAGACGCTCGGAGAAGAACATAACGAGCAAAAGTCCCCACCAGAAGATCGGCATCGAATAGCCGGTGAGCGACATGCCCATGAGCATGTGGTCATAAGTCGAGCCGCGCTTCACCGCCGCGACGGCGCCGGCCGGAATGCCGATGCCGATGGCGAAGATCAGGGCGCAGAAGGCAAGCTCGAGCGTCGCGGGAAAGAGCGTGAAGAACTCGGTGAGCACCTTCTGGTTGGTGACGACCGAAGTTCCGAAATCGCCGTGGAACAGCCTCCAGACGTAATCGGCGAACTGCTTCCACACGGGCTGGTCGAGGCCGAGCTGATGGCGGAATTCGGCGAGCCGCTCGGGTGAAATCCCGTGCTCGCCGACCCTGACCTCGACCGGATCTCCGGGCACGAGCCGGATCGCGACGAAAGTCACGAACATCAACGCCACGAAAGTCGGCAGCGTCAACGCGATCCGGCGGATGAGAAACCTGATCACCTTCGTTTCCCTCGCCGTGCCGGCCCTTATTTCAGGTCGGCGCCAGCAAATTCGTGCCTACCGAGCGGGGAGATTTTGTAGCCCGTGAGATTGGACTTCGCGATCTCGTAGACGACCGAATGGGCGATCGTGAACCAGACCGCCTGGTCGTGCGCGATGGTCTGCATGTCCTCGTAAAGCTGGGCGCGCTCCTCCTTGTCCGTCGATTGGCGCGCCTTCTGCAGCTTGTCCTCATAGGTCTTATCGCAAAAACGCGCGATGTTCTGCCCACCATCACGCGCCGCGTTGCACCCGAGAAGGAAGAAGAAATTATCGGGGTCGCCATTGTCGCCGGTCCAGCCGAGTTGCCCCGTCATCGCCTCGCCCTGCTGGAGACGCTTGCGATACTCTCCCCACTCATAGGTGACGAGCTTGGCGTTGACGCCGATCTTCGAAAGATCGGCCTGCATCATCTCGCCGATCCGCTTCGGGTTCGGGTTGTAAGGCCGCTGCACCGGCATGTACCAAAGATCGATGTCGAGCGGCGTCGTGACGCCGGCTTCCTTTAGGAGCGTCTTCGACTTTTCAGGGTCGTAAGGATAGTCCTTGACGGTATCGTTGTAGGACCAGATCGTCGGCGGGATCGGGTTCTTCGCCGCCTGACCGGTATTGCCGTAAACGTCGCGGATGATCGCGGCCTTGTCGATCGCCATGATGAGCGCGCGGCGCACGCGCACATCGTCGAAGGGCTTCTTCTGCTCGTTGAAGGTCCAATAGGCGATGTTGAGGCCCGGCTGGTGCATCACCTGCAGGCTCTTGTCCTTCTCCATCTCCGGAAGATCGGAAGGACGCGGGAAGCCCATGAGCGTGCATTCGCCGGCTTTCAGCTTCGCGAAGCGCACGGTCGGATCGGGCACGATCGAGATGATGTAATCATCGATCGCGGGCTTGCCGCGGAAATAATCGGGACGCGCCTTGAAGCGGATCACGGTGTCCTTCTGGTAGGCGACGAAACTATAAGGGCCCGTCCCGACCGGCACCTGGTCGATCTGCTCGGGCGTTCCCTTCTTCGTGAGCGCATCGGCATATTCGGCCGAGCCGATCGAGGCGAAGTCCATCGCGAGATTGGCCATGAAAGGGGCGTTCGGCTCGGACAGATGGAAGACGACGGTCGAATCGTCCTTCTTCTCGATCGATTGAATGATCTTGCCCATATCCATGTCGTTGAAGGTGTCGAATTTGCCGCCGGTCACCATGTGGTAGGGGTGATCGGGCTTGAGCTGACGATTGAAGGAGAAGAGCACATCGTCCGCGTTGAAATCGCGCGTCGGGGTAAAGTCCTTCACGGCGCCGAATTTCACGCCCTTGCGCAGATGAAACGTGACCGTCTTGCCGCCGTCCGAGAATTCCCAGGATTCGGCAAGGCCTGGAATGAGATTTGTCGTGCCGCGCTCGAACTCGACAAGCTGGTCAAACACGTGGCGCGACGCGTCGAGGCTCGTATTCGTCGTGGTGAGCGCCGGGTTGAAGTTTTCGGGCGAGCCTTCGAGGCAATAGACGAGCGCCTTCGCGTTTGCCGCGCCGCCTGCCGCGAGGCACATCGCCATCGCCACGCCGAGCGAGTTCATCAACTGTCTGGTTGTCATTTCCAATGCTCCCTAACCCCTGACGTCATGCCCGTAATTGTTCCGGGTATCAAAGTCTTACCCAAGTAGCGCAGAAAAGGCGTGGATGGCCGGGACGAGCCCGGCCATAACGCCTTCATTTCATGTCGACGCCGTAGAAGACGTGCGCTCCCAGCGGGCTCATCTTGTAGCCCACGACATTGGCGCGCTCCGCATCGTAGACGATCGAATGCGCGATCGGGAAATCGGGCGCGTCTTCCTTCTCGATCACTTGCATCTCTTCGTAGAGCTTGGTGCGCGTCTTCACGTCGGTCGTCTGTTGGGCCTTGTTGAAGCGATCGTCGAACTCCTTGTTGCACCACCTCGTGATGTTCTGCCCGCCCTCGCGAGCCGAGGCGCAATTGCGCAGGAAGAAGAAATTGTCCGGATCGCCATTGTCGCCCGTCCAACCGAGCTGCGCCGTCATATGCTCGCCGTTCTGGGCGCGCTTTCGGTACTCGCCCCATTCGTAAGTCACGAGCTTCGCATTCACCCCGATTTTCGAAAGATCGGATTGCATGATCTCGGCGATGCGCTTGGCGTTCGGATTATAGGGGCGCTGCACCGGCATATACCAGAGGTCGATTTCGAGCGGCGTCGTCACGCCCGCGGCCTTGAGCATGGCTTTCGCCTTCTCGGGATCGTGCGGGTAGTCCTTCACCTTGTCGTTGTACGACCAGATCGTCGGCGGTATCAGATTCTTCGCCGGCTGACCGGCGCCGTTATAGACCTCCTTGATGATCGCCTCCTTGTCGATCGCCATGTTGAACGCCTGGCGCACCTCCTTCTTGTCGAAGGGCGGCTTCTTTGTGTTGAAGGCCCAGTAGGCGATGTTGAGGCCCGGCTGCGAAAGCAAGGTGAGGTTCTTGTCCTTCTTGATCTCCTCGAGATCTTGCGGGCGCGGCCCGAAAATATAGCTGCACTCGCCGGTCTTGAGCTTGGCTAGCCGGGAAGTCGGGTCGGGCGTGATCGCATAGACGAGATCGTCGATCGCGGGCTTGCCCGCATAGTAGGTCGGATTGGCCTTGAAGCGGATCACCGCATCCTTCTGGTAGGTCACGAATTGGAACGGCCCGGTGCCGACCGGAATTTGATCGAACTGCTCAGGCGCGCCCTTTTTCATGAGGAAGTCGGCATATTCGGCCGATTGGATGGTCGCGAAGTCCATCGCAAGATTGGAGAGGATCGGGGCGTCGGGCTGGGTGAGCGTGAAGACGACCGTGTAGTCGTCCTTCTTCTCGATCGAAGCCAGGAGCTTCGGCATGTCCATGTCGCTGAAGTAGTCGTATTTGCCGCCCGAGATCTTCGCGTAAGGATGATCGGGCTTCCATTGCCGGTTGAAGGAAAAGAGGACGTCATCGGCATTGAAGTCGCGCGTCGGGGTGAAGCCGTTTACGCCCGAATGCCACTTCACGCCTTTGCGCAAATGGAAGGTGATGACCTTGCCGTCCTCGGAAACGTCCCATTTGTCGGCGAGATCGGCCGTCACCTCAGTCGTCCCGCGCACGAACTGCACGAGCTGGCTGTAGACCGGCCGCGCCGCATCGAAGCTCGTGCCCGTGGTGTTCAAGGCGGGAGTGAAATTCTCGGGCGACCCTTCCGAGCAATAGACGAAGGTCTTGGCGTTGAGGGTCGTCGCGCTCAACAGCAGCGCCGCGAGGCCGGCTCCCGCCAGCGTGAGAATGCGTTGCGTATGCATGGGCGTCTCCCTTGCCGAGCGTCAACATCGCTCCGGTGAAGCTTGCTTGCCGAGGAGAAAGTTTGCGCGAGGGCTTGGCTCTCCCTTCCCGGCTTGCCCGCATCGAAGCCGGTTTTTGGCAAAAGCGCAATCGGCCAGACAAAATTGTGATGAAGTGAGCGCCCGCCGCTGCCTTGAGCCACGTGCTCCACCTACGTCCCATTCCCGCGCAGGTCGGGAATTCGGAATCGCAACGCAAGTGGATGAAAATCTGGGTCCTCGCCTTGGCGGCGACGAACGGAGGGTGTTGAGGCAGGAACGGAACTGCGCGCGGCGAAATATCAGCGGCGCCGTTCGTCGAGCACGCGGTATTCGCCCTCGATGACGTTCGGGTCATAAGGACGGCGATTTCGCGTGAAGATCGGCTCGCGCGCGGATTTCGACGATCGGCCGAGCCAATGGGCCGCGCCGGCGCCGATCAGGCAGGCCGGAATGATGAAGATGGCGAGACTCGCGATGAAGGCGAGCACAAGCAGGCTCGCGAGCACCACCGCTGCGCCCGCGAGCGCGAACGCCCAAAACGGCACCCGCACCTGCCGCGAATAGCGGCCACGCCCGACCACGACTCGGATCATCGACGCCTCCTGCGCTGATCCCCTTACATAAGGGATCGTCGGGGCGGATGCGAGGCCGCCTCTTCGAGGCGAACCTTACGGCTTTGTCGCGCGTCGATCATCTGTCTCGACTGCGACGAACCCCTCAGAAGGGGTTCCAGGTGGCCTCGGGCGTGAATTTCAGATAACCGATATTGGCGCCGAGCCGCAGCCCGACACCCGAACGGATCGGCACCACCACGCTTTCGTTCGCGGCGAGGGCGGTCATGCCGAAACCGCCGACGAAATAGGCCGAGCCATTGATCCCGACATAGCGCGTGAACAGGGCGTCGACGGCCGGAAGGCCGTAGGCGAGCATCATGGTTCGCGCCCCGTCGCCACCCCAATCGAAGCCGACGGAGGGCCCTTCCCAGTACACATGCGTGTCACCGGCATTGCGCGTGAAGAGCGTGCCCTCCCCGTAGCGAAGCCCGCCGATGAAAGCGCCAGAGGCTTCCTGGCCGAGCACATAGCCGTTCGGCCGTCCCCAGCGCCGCGTCGCCTCTTCGACCACGGAGGCGAGCCCTCGTGAGACCGATCCGAAGAAGCGATGCCCATTGTTGATGACATCGCCAGGCTCGAAGGTATCGGGCGAATCAACGCGCGCCGGCGCAGCAGCCTTGGCCGCACGCAGTGGGACGCCGGCGACCAGCATTGCCCCTCCTCGCAGGAGGACGCGGCGACGATCCAAGCCTCTCTCGCGAGACGGGCTTGGCAGCCTTTCGCGTTCCGTCATGCTCTTGTTCTCCATCGCGGCTTTAAGCGAATCGCGCCTTAGTTTCGCCCTCGACTATGGCGAGACACGGGCGCCGCGTAGAACTTAAGCTTAACGGTTAACGAAGAATTGACGACGAAGCGCCTCCTCGCGCGGCGAGCTTGGACGCTTTGAACCGGCGCACCCTTTCGCGCAACGCAGGATCGCCGAGCGCGACGAAAGGGGGAGCCTTTAGATTGACGTTTCCATAGAATACGCGCTCGTCGTCGAGCGTCAGAACGGCCCCACCCGCGGCGCTCAAGATCGCATCGCCCGCCGCGATGTCCCATTCGTTCAAGCTCACGCCGCGCGCGTAAAGATCGCCCTCCCCCGCCGCGAGAAGCGCGAATTTGAGCGAGGAGGCTGTCGAGCGGCGCTCGAACGGGGCAAGGCTCTGGACCAGATGCTCGGTCGCAGCCTCGCGGTGGGAGCGGCTTTCGAGCAAAGTCGCGCCCGGCGCGGGAGCGGTGCGCACATGGAGCTTGCGCCGCTCTGCCGCCCTCACCTCGAAGCGGCCTGTGGGGACGGCGATCTCCCAGGCTCCATCTTCGATGCTGCCTAGAAAAAGCCTGCCCAGGGCGGGCGCGTGAAGGGCGCCCGCGACCGGGCGCCCTTTCTCGATAAGCGCAATATTCACCGTGAACTCAGGCGAGCCGTCGAGGAAATCGCGCGTGCCGTCGAGCGGATCGACGAGAACGAAGCTTTCAGGCGCTTCGGCCGTTCTCCCATCCCCCTCTTCCCCGATGACGGTCACCCCCGGCAAGGCTTCGCGAAGCCGAGCACGGATGATTTGCTCGGCGCGAAGATCAGCGTCCGTTACCGGGGAGCCGTCTGCCTTCGCGGTCGCGTTCAATCGCGCCTTGCGCCGCGAGAGGATCTCCTGCCCGGCGGCAATCGCTGCTTCGATGAAAGCTTCCACTATTTCATTCATTAGAAGATGCGGGAGTGAGCACCAGAGACGATAGCCTGCACGATCCACTCCGGTAGCGGCGATCGCGCTGGAACGGAGTGCAGCGTCACTGAGATAAATGCGCTCGCCTACGATTTCGTGCCGCTTCCAGCTCAGGAAACGGCTGCATATCTCGATTGACGCAATCTGAAGGAGCAGCCAAAAGCGCGTCGGTGCGGTCAACGAAGAGGCGCGGAGTGAAGTCAAATTTATCAGGCAGAACCCAGCGTCCCGAAGAGTCCTGCACCATAAGAACTTCGGACCATCTCTGCGCGAGTTTCGTGCCAAACATTATGTCTTCAATGTTGGCATTCACGCAATAGCCATAAGCGCCCTGCTTACCACGATAGTAGATGTGCGATAGTTCAAAGGGCCCCGCGATCTTCGCATTTTGCAGATGGGCAACGACGAGACCATTTGGGCCATATTCTGCTCTCGATTCCAAGAAAACTGCTATGCGCTCCCTTTCGGATATAGGCCCGTCTGCGGATGCTCTCGTTGGCTCGACCGGTGTAGCGCATCCCCAAAGAATGAGGGTCGAAATTAAAGCGGCGCCTGACCGCGCCACGCGTAGCAAAAGCATTCAGTAGCTCCCCATGAAAGACTGCTCGGCTAAATACCGATTGTGGCGGAGAAAGCAACATCGACAGGCTCGCTCCAAATTCCCTCGTGCCTTTAACGCCTTGCTCCTTTTGGTTTGATCAGCAATCGCCGCGCTTCGAGGATCGTCTCGCGGCATTTGTCCTCTTCGAGGGGTGACGAACCGGATTTGCAGGGTTATTGACCGTCAGATGACCGACATCAAACTCGAATCGCTCGATCTTGCCGCACTTCTGTGCAGCCGCGTTTGCCACGATGTCATCAGCCCCGTCGGCGCCATCGTCAATGGGCTCGAGGTGATGGACCTCGAAAAGGACGAAACGATGCGTGAAGATGCGCTCAAGCTCGTGCGAGAAAGCGCGGCGCGGGCCTCTTCGCGCCTGCAATTTGCGCGCCTTGCCTTCGGAGCGGCCGGCTCGGCTGGCGCCAGCATCGATCTTGCGGCCGCCCAATCGATCGCCCGCACCTACTTCGACGACGAGAAAGCCGAGCTCGTTTGGGAGGCGCCGCGCCTGTTCCTGCCGAAGAACAAGGTCAAGCTTCTTCTCAATTTGCTCTTGCTCGCCGGGCCTTCCATTCCGCGCGGTGGCACGATCAAGGTGTTGGTGGAAGGCACCGAGGACGCGACGAATATGACGGTGACGGCGAACGGGCCAAACGCCCGCATCCCTCCTCACGCGCCTGATCTTCTCGCGGGACGCTCGCCGAGCGGCGGGATGGATGCGCATGCCATCCAGCCCTATTACACGGGGCTCATCGCGCAAGCGGCTGGGATGACAGTCGCCGTGGCGCTCGATGGCGAGACCGTGCGCTTCGACGCGAGAAGCCTCGCGCCCAAGAACTGAAGACCAACGAAAACCGCTTGTCTCCATGGGGGCCGGCGATTGAGCAGGCGATTGCCGCCGCCGAGCAGGCACGCGAACCGGCGCTGTCGAAAACGAGAAGGTGTGGGTGTTGAAGGGGAATTCCCAATCGCGCTGATTTCTGATTCACTTGTTGGGTCGTTCGGTGCATTCATTGGGCAAGTTCACTTGGTGGGGACACTTGGTAGGGGCACCTGGCGGGCCGATCGGGAAGTCGAGAATGCGATGTCGCAACCGCGCGATAACCGTCAAAAGGAGCTCTTCCGGCCCGCCCTCGACCGGATCGTCGACAAGCACCATCCGCTGGTCCGATTGGCGAAGCGGATTGATTGGCGTTGCATCGAGCGGGAGTTCGGCGACATCTACAGCCCAGGTGCCGGACACCCGCCGCTCCCGGTTCGCCTCATGGCGGGCTTGCTCGTTTTGCAGCGCATGCGCTCGCTCTCCGACAAGGCGCTCTGTGAGCGCTGGCTCGAAAACCCGTATTTTCAGTATTTCTGCGGCGAGGAAGTCTTTCGTCATGAGCTCAAATTCAGCCGCTCGTCCTTGAGCCGCTGGCGCCGTCGGCTCGGTGCGGATCGATTAGAGGCGCTGATCGCGCAAAGCCAAAAAGCGCAAGCGTGAGCCCGATCGATCGTCGGGAGCGGCAACCTCCCGTGGCCCGAGGCGTTTCGATCGGCGTGGCATCCGTTTGGCAACTTGCCAACAGAGGACCGACATGCCGATCCGCGCTGAAACGCTGCGCCCCAAATCACTGCGAGCCGCAAAACTGCGCGACAAAGCCCCTGGCGGAGCCAAGAACTCCGCCGATCCTGCTTCGAGTGGGCGTGACGGGGTTTTCGATCTGCCGCTCGACACCGCTCCCATGGAGGCAAGATCCGAAGAGGAGCTGCCCCAAGAAGAAGGATGGCAATTCGAGCCCAAATGGGACGGGTTTCGCTGCCTCGCGTTCCGCAAGGGTGATGCGGTCGATCTGCGCGCAAAATCGGGCAAGCCGCTCGGCCGGTATTTTCCGGAAGTCGTCGACCTCCTTCGGGGCTTGAGCGTCGAGCGTTTTGTCGTTGACGGGGAGCTCACGGTCGAGATCGCGGGACGACTATCCTTTGATGCCTTGCAGATGCGTCTTCACCCAGCCGAAAGTCGCATTCGCAAGCTCGCGAAAGAGACGCCCGCCCGCCTCGTCCTGTTCGACATGCTCGCAGGCCCCGACGGCAGCTCGCTGCTCGAACACCCCCTCACCGAAAGAAGAGTGGCGCTCGAGAGCTTCGCAAAACGCTTGAGCGTGAATGACAGGCTCGTCCTTTCACCGGCGACGAGAAAGATCGATCGGGCGCGCGAATGGCTCTCCAATCTCGGCGAGGGCGAAACGGACGGCGTCGTCGCGAAACGCCTCGAGGGGGTTTACGAGACCGGCGTGCGCGCAATGATCAAGGTCAAGCGCTTGCGAAGCGCCGATTGCGTCGTCGGAGGCTTTCGCTACGAGGAGGGCGGACGCGAGGTCGGCTCCTTGTTGCTCGGCTTATATGACGCTGAGGGCAAGCTCGATCACGTGGGATTCACCTCGACCATCAAGGATGAGGAACGCGCCAAGCTCACGCGCCGCCTCGAGGCCTTGCGGGAACCGCCAGGCTTTACGGGGAAGGCGCCGGGTGGACCAAGCCGCTGGAGCACCAGAAGGAGCGCCGAATGGGAACCGCTGCGTCCCGAGCTCGTGGTCGAGGTGCGTTTCGACCATGTCACGGCGGACCGTTTCCGGCACGGCACGAAGCTTCTTCGCTGGCGACCTGACAAGTCTCCCTCTCAATGCACGTTCGAGCAGATCAGGCCGCCTGTCGCAAAGGTAAAGGTGCGCCAGCCTGAGCCGACTCGCCTTGGCCGGAAGCGATGAAGCTCAAAGAAACACGCTTGCTACCGAGATCGGGTTCGCGGCTCCTCGATTTGCGGATCGCCGATGACATCCCCTTGCGGATCGCCGACCTGATCGCCCGGAGGATCGGAAAGAGGAATCTCCTTGGGCTGTCGCGCCGGGAAAGGTTTGTCCTTCCCGCCATCCGGTTGATTGCCCGGCTCGTTGCCCGGAGTGCGGCGCCTTTGCGGGGTCTCTTCCCTTTTTCGCTCGTCCATATCGTCGCTCCTTCGTTCTCGAGGAAACGTGACCGCAAAGGCGATGTTCCCGGCCGTGCTTGCGCCTGGAACGAAGTCCAACTTGAGCGAATTCCGAGCCCCGCCGACCGGGGCCGGGTTGGTTCAAAGTACCTCAATTCCCTCATGGGCCGGTGCTGCCAGTGTTATAGTGGCCCTGGCAAAAACCGACGGCAAAGACGGACGCAAGGTCATGGTTCGAAGAACCGGAAGCGCCGATCTGCCCCTGCACGGCGGACGGGTGCCGAAATGGCTGGCCGATCGCATGACGCGCCTCGGCGCGGTGATCGCGCAGGCAATCGTCCATCATTATGGGCGCGATGAGTTTCTGCGAAGGCTTGCTCACCCTTTCTGGTTCCAGTCTTTCGGCGCTGTCATGGGGATGGATTGGCACTCCTCCGGCATCACGACAAGCGTGATCGGCGCTTTGAAACGAGGGCTCACGCCGTTTTCGAACGAGGTTGGAATCCATGTTTGCGGCGGCCGAGGAAAACATTCACGGCAAACGCCGCAAGAGCTCGGTGCCATCGCAGAGCGCGTCGGCTTCGACGGCGACGCACTCGCGCGCGCGAGCCGGCTCGTCGCCAAGGTGGACAGCGCCGCCGTCCAGGACGGCTTCGACCTCTATCTGCACGGCTTTGTCGTAACCGATGACGGGCACTGGGTCGTCGTCCAGCAGGGGATGAACGAAACGAGCCGTCAGGCCCGGCGCTATCATTGGCAATCGGAAGGCTTGAAGAGTTTCGTCGACGCGCCTCACACCGCGATCGAAGGTGCGCGGCAAGGCAACATCATCAATCTGACCGACCATCGCGCCTCGCGATCGCGTGTCGCGCAGCTCGAGCTTTTGCATGAGTTCGGCCCGGATCGGATCGCGCGCGAGGCATCGCATCTCTTCGCCGCAGTCTCGCCGCCGCGACCTCGGGAAGAAGACGGGCAGGCTTTCCTCCCGCACCTCATCATGCCCGCCCATCACGAGGTCCGCGCAAGCGATGTCATGGTTCGGCGCCTGCATGCGAGTTTCGCGGCGGCAGCGGAGCGCGAAGCTCACGATTTCGCGGAGCTGTTGCTCGTTCCAGGGATCGGAGCACGCACCGTCGAAGCACTCGCGATGGTGGCGGAAGTTGTGCATGGTGCACCCTATCGGTTCGCTGATCCGGCCCGTTTCTCCTTTGCCCATGGTGGGAAGGACCGTCACCCGTTTCCTGTGCCGTTGAAGGTTTATGATCAGACCATCAGCGTCCTCAAATCGGCCGTCGTGAGCGCCAAGCTCGGTCAGGGAGAGGAGCTCGCCGCGCTCAAGCGTCTCGACGACCAGGCAAGATGGCTCGAAGGTCGCGTTTCAGGGCCAACCATCGAGGCTGTGATCGCCCGCGAGCGGGAAGCCTCTCCCCACTACGAGGGACGAAGCATCTTCGGTTGGGAAGCGGCGGGGGGCAGCCGGGAAGCACAATCGCGAGATGTACGCAAAAAGCCGAGAGGAGCTGGGCCAATCGGCAAGGGCCCAAACCGCGGATGATCTGGTTGCTGTCGCCGCGTCCGTACCTGCTCAGCCCACCCGCGACGTAAGCGGCTTGGGCTTCAGCGGCGAGGCGCGAGGCGCCTGTCCCATCGCCACAGATGCGAGGTGCCGAGGCCCTCGCGGTGCCTGCCTCCGGCCATTGCGGCCGTCCAGGCGATCACCGCACCGATCAAGGCCGCGGCCGCCGTCATGAACGCCACGATCACGGCCGAGCGGCGCGCGCGCGCCACATTGTCCCTGGCCATCGGCACGACTTCATCAACACGTCGCCCCGCATCGGCCGCGTTGAGGCCGGTGCGGTGGCTTATGAGCCGCACGAGATAGTCGTGGTCTTGCGCCGACATGCCGCTGTGGCTGTTCGCCGTCAGAAGAATGCGTGCGGCTTGCGCGCGGTCGTAGGCGATGTTCGCTTCCGGGGGTGCGTCGGTGCGAAACAGCCGGTCGAGATCGAAGGCGAGAAGATTTTCACCCGCGCTCGCGTTCGCGGCCGTGGTCGTCGATGGCGTCGCCGCATGGGAGCCGAGCTCGACTGCGGCGAGCGCCAAAAGAGCCGCGAGAAGAAGTGCGAGCCCCCAGGCCACAAGTCCGTTGAGGCCGTCGCGAAACTCGCCTTCCTCGGTCGGTTCCATCATCTCGGGAGGCGAGGCGCGCGCGGCGATGTAGCCAGCCACGGCGCTGCTCACGAGCGAGGTGAAAAGAAGAAACAGCCCCGTCAGAAGCACGAGGGCCATCGAGGTATCCCGCCACGTCGGCGATGTCGAGCTTGCCGCAAGCCCGATGGCGACCCCGAAGCCGTTGAGCACCGTGCCGATGGCGGCGCCCGCGATCGCGCCGCCGATGATCGCGCCGAAATGCAAATATCTTCTGTCGCCGGCCTCGGCGATGATGGCATCTTCTACGATCGTCGTTTCGCTCATCACGTCCTCTCTTCGCCTTGGCTCAGCGAAGACCGAAGAAGGACAGAATAGCCATGATGATGACGATCAACCCGATGAGATAAATCAGCCCGTCCACGACTGCCTCCGCTTCAGCATGCCTGATCCGAGCAGAACGCTTTCCTCTGCAGAAGGTTCCAAAGTTTCGCGCCTACCTATTGCCGAAAAGCAAAATTCCGGAATTTTCAATAAAGTAGACTACCGAGGGTCTGCGGCAGTCTTCAGAAGCATTGACGTTCCCGAAGTTCAGGAAAACGACGAAATGTCCGCTTGCTGTTTGGACATTTTGCCGAATAGGCGCCCGGTTCACCCGGCGGAAGAGCGCGCCGGTTGGCCGTCGAAATTCCGTTTTGCCGTGAAACTCATGGAAGGGTCAGGAGGTTTCGTGAGAACACGCAGGCAAGGATGGTGAAATGCCGATCGAAATCGCGACAGGCCGGAAGCCGCAGCGCCCTTCCCTCGTTCGCGCCTGACGGCCCCCCTCGCTTCGTCCCATGGATCACTTGGAAGCCAGCAGCGGCAGCCTGCGAAGGCGCATGGCGGCTTCGCGCTCCTCGGCACGCAAAATCGAAGAAGGGTCGCCTCTGCCGCTCGGTGCGAACTGGGACGGACGCGGCGTCAATTTCTCGCTTTTCTCCGCTCACGCGAGCGCGGTGGAACTTTGTCTCTTCGAGCCCGCGGGCCGGCGCGAAATCGAGCGGTTTTCGCTGCCCTGGCGCACCGATCAAATTTGGCACGCCTATGTGCCGGGACTGCGTCCAGGGCAGCTTTACGGCTATCGCGTCCACGGCCCCTACGACCCCAATCGCGGCCATCGCTTCAATCCGCAAAAGCTCTTGATCGACCCTTATGCGCAGCTTTTGCACGGCTCGATCCGTTGGCACGATGCGGTCTTCGGCTACCGCCTCGGCGCGCATCGGGCCGATCTCACTCCGGATCGTCGCGACAGTGCGCCAATGATGCCGAAAAGCGTGGTCTGCGACCCGACCCATCGTTGGGGCGACGATCGCGCTCCCCGCCACCCGATGCGCGATACGGCGATCTATGAGGCCCATGTGAAAGGGCTCACCCAGCTTCACCCCGATCTCCCCGTCCCGATGCGCGGCTCTTACGCGGCACTGGGACACCCCGAGGTGGTCGAGCACCTCGTCAGGCTCGGCATCACCACGCTCGAGCTTTTGCCGATCCAGAGCTTCGTGGACGATCGCTTCCTCGTGCAAAAAGGCTTGCGCAATTATTGGGGCTATTCGACCCTTTGTTATTTCGCGCCCGAACCGCGCTATCTCGGGGAGGCCGGGGTCATCGGCCTCAAATCGGCCATCCGCTCGCTTCACGACGCGGGCATCGAGGTCATCCTCGACGTGGTTTACAACCACACGGCCGAAGGAAACCATCTCGGACCGACGCTTTCCTTTCGCGGCATCGACAACGCTTCCTACTACAAGCTCTCGCCGGAAAATGCGCGCTTCTACTGGGATTCGACCGGCACCGGAAACACGCTCGATCTCAGCCATCCGCGTGTGCTGCAGATGGCGCTCGACTCTCTGCGTCATTGGCGAAAGACCTACCACGTCGACGGCTTCCGCTTCGACCTCGCTTCGACGCTCGCGCGCGACAAATTCGAATTTTCGCCTCACGCCGGATTCTTGCGAGCCATCGCTCAGGACCCCGAGCTCAGCCGCGCCAAGCTCATTGCGGAGCCCTGGGACGTCGGCGACGGCGGATATCGGCTCGGCGGCTTTCCCGCGGGGTGGAGCGAATGGAACGATCGGTTCCGCGACACGATGCGCGCCTTCTGGCGCGGTGATCCCGGCAAGCTTCCGGAACTTGCCCGCGTGATCACCGGATCCCGGGAGATCTTCGAACCCGGCGGACGCCACCCTTCGGCCTCGATCAACTATGCCTGCTCGCACGACGGCTTCACCCTCGAGGACCTCGTAAGCTTCAACGAACGCCACAACGAGGCGAATGGAGAAAACAACCAGGACGGCCACGCCAATAACCTGTCCTGGAATTGCGGGACCGAAGGGGCGACGCAGGATGCGAACATCCTCGGCTTGCGAGCGCGCCAGAAACGCAATCTCCTCGCCTCGCTCCTTCTGTCGCAGGGCGTCCCGATGCTCCTCATGGGAGATGAGATCTCGCGCACCCAAAAGGGAAACAACAACGCGTTTTGCCAGGACAACGAGACGAGCTGGGTCGACTGGAATTTGGTGGAGCACGACCCGGAACTGTTGTCATTCACCGCGGCGCTCCTGCATCTGCGTCGCCAGCACGAGGCGTTTCGGCGGCGCGGCTTTCTCACCGGTCAGCCGCGGCCCGGGGCCGGCACTCCGGAGAGCGCGCTGAAGGATGTGTATTGGCTCGCACCGGAAGGGCGTGAAATGACCGAGGGCGACTGGAACGATCTCAACCGTCGCGCGCTCGGCATGCAGATCGGCAATGATGCGCCCGACGGGGAACGGTTTCTTCTTCTCGTCAACGCGGCGCCGGAAGCAGAGGAATTTCGTCTGCAGCAGGAGTTCCCGGCCATCCGCTTCGTTTGCGTCTTCGACACGAGGGTTGCAAGCGGCGTGCCGAGCGGTGCGCCTATCGTGTTTTCGCCCGGAGGCAGCGTGTCGCTCGAAGGTCGCTCGCTCATGCTTTTTCAGCACGCAATGCAGGGCACGGGCTCGTGAAGCGAGCCCACTCCATGCCATTTGGCGCCGAGCTCGGGCCGGACGGGACGCGCTTCTCGCTTTGGGCGCCGACCGCGAGGAAGATCTCGCTGCTTGTGGACGACGAGGAATACCGGCTCCCAGACCTTGGAGAGGGCTGGCGCGAGCTGACCTTGCCTCAAACGCAAGCGGGCGCGCGCTACGCCTACAAGATGGACGAAAGCCCGCCCGTGCCCGACCCTGCCTCGCGTTTTCAGCCCGACGATGTGGCGGGGCGAAGCCTCGTCGTCGACCCTTGCGCCTATACATGGGAGGACCCTCAATGGCGCGGGCGCCCCTTCGAAGAGGCCGTGCTCTACGAACTGCATGTCGGCACGGCGACGCCAGAGGGAAGCTATGCGGCTCTCACCCAAAAGCTCGCCGAGCTTGGCGATCTCGGCGTGACCGCGATCGAGCTCATGCCACTTTCGGATTTCCCCGGCTTGCGGAACTGGGGATATGACGGCGTGCTCCCGTTCGCGCCCGACGCCAGCTACGGTACACCAGATGAGCTGAAGCGCTTGATCGACCGCGCCCATGGGCTTGGCCTCATGGTGTTCATCGACGTCGTCTATAATCACTTCGGTCCTTCCGGAAATCACCTCTCGAGTTATGCGGGCGAGTTCTTCACCAAAAGGCACATCACGCCCTGGGGGGACGCCATCAATTTCGATGGACAGAAGAGCCGACCCGTGCGCGAGTTCTTCGTTCACAACGCGCTTTATTGGCTCGAGGAGTTTCACGCCGATGGGCTTCGGCTCGATGCCGTCCACGCCATCAAGGATGAGAGCGCGACGCATGTGCTCGCCGAGATCGCCGGAGTCGTGCGCCAGCGATTTCGCGACCGCGAAATCCACCTCGTTTTGGAAAACGATGCCAACGAGGCTCGCTGGCTCGAAAGAGACGCGCACGGCCGGCCGCGCTTTTACACGGCGCAATGGAACGACGACTTTCACCATGTTTTGCATAGCCTGCTGACCGGCGAGACCGAAGGCTACTACGCCGATTACGCCGATGATCTCGTGTCGCGGCTCGGACGCACCCTTGCGGAAGGCTTTGCTTATCAGGGGGAAGTTTCCGCCCATCGCGGCGGGAAAAGCCGGGGCGAGGCTTGCGCCCATCTGCCGCCTTCCGCCTTCGTCGCTTTCCTGCAGAACCATGACCAGACGGGGAACCGCGCTTTCGGCGAACGTCTCTCGCACATTGCCGATCCGGAAAAGCTTGCGCTCGCGCGCGCCCTTCTCGCGCTCTCGCCACAGACACCTTTGCTGTTCATGGGCGAGGAATGGGCCGCCTCTTCGCCCTTCTTGTTCTTCGTCGATTTCAGCAATGACCCCCAGCTCGCCGCAGCCGTGCGAGACGGGCGCAGGCGGGAGTTTGCCCGTTTTCGCGCCTTTGCGGACCCATTGGCAGCCGAAAAGATTCCCGACCCGACTGCACCTTCGACCGCCTCACGATCGCTCCTGCGCTGGGAGGAAAGGTGCGCTCGGCCGCATGCGGATGTTCTTGCCGATACCAAGCGCCTTTTGTGCTTGCGGCGCGAGCACATTCTGCCGCTGACGAAAACGAGCTTTCTCGGGGCCAAATGGCAGAAGCACGCGATATCGGGGCTCGAGGTTTCCTGGCGCTACGAGGCAGGAACATTGCGGCTCCTCACCAATCTCGACGGCTCACGCATCGCGCTCGAGCGCCCTGCGGGGGAAGAGGTCGTGTGGGCGAGCCCCAGCGCCGAGCTCGACGAGGATTGTGCGGTTCTGCCGAGCTGGACCGGCGTCATGCTCAAATCTGGCCCATGAAACGGCCGAGATCACCCGGGAGCCAGCGAGCTCGGCCTGCCGCGAAGACAAGCCGCAAGCGCAACGCTCGAAAGGGCCAATCACGCGAGCGGGTCGCTTCGTCAGTCTCGCCGGCCCTTGCTTCAACGCCACCCTCGCTGAAGAACCACAAAGCGGAAAGCGACCCCGCATCTCGCGGGAATGCGGGGCGAAGCCTTGGTGGCAAGCCGCCACGCGCGACCTACCGGCTGCAGTTCCAAAAGGACTTCACCTTCGACGATGCCGCGGCGATCGTACCTTACCTCGCCGATCTCGGCATCAGTCATGTTTATGCCTCTCCGATCCACAAGGCACGCCCGGGGTCGCTCCACGGCTATGATGTCGTCGATCACGCGATCATCAATCCCGAACTCGGCGGCGAAACAGGGTTGCGGCGTTTTTCGGACGTCTTGCGAAAAAACGGGCTCGGACTCATCCTCGACATCGTGCCGAACCATGTCGGGATCGGTGCCGAAAATCAGTGGTGGCAATCCGTTCTCGAATGGGGCGAGCTTTCGGTCCACGCGAATGCCTTCGACATCGATTGGGAAAGGCTTGGCGCCAACCACAAGCTCGTCGTGCCCTTCTTGGGCAATCGCTACGGCGTCGCTCTCGAGAACGGGGAACTCGCCCTATTCTACGACCCGGATAAAGGTAGCTTCAGCGTCAGCCATTTCGAACAACGCTTTCCGCTTTGCCCACCGAGCTACCCAATCATTCTCGACCGGGCCCTTGCCGCCTTGGAAGAGATCGCGCCTCCCCCCGAAATCCTCGCCATAAGCGAAAAACTCAGGCTCATGGGGGAAGAGAGCGTTGCGGAGCGACGAAGCGGATTCCCCGCCGATGCCGAACTCTTGAAACAGGAACTTGCTCGCGCCGTTTCGGCCTCGAAGCCTCTCGCGCAGGCGATCGAACGGGCGGTCGCGCTCATCAACGGCACGGTCGGCGTGCCCGAAAGCTTCGGGACGCTGCACCGACTGCTCGAGGCGCAATCCTATCGGCTCGCCCATTGGCGCGTCGCGGCGAGCGACATCAATTACCGGCGCTTCTTCGACATCAACGATCTCGCCGGGTTGCGCATGGAGGAGGACGAAGTTTTCGACCGTGTACACGAGACCGTTCACGGCCTCATTCGCGAGGGGATTGTCGACGGTTTGCGGATCGATCACGTCGACGGACTTGCCGATCCAGAAAGCTATTTGCGCCGGTTGCAGGATGCGGCCGGACCTCTCTTCATCGTCGTCGAGAAGATCCTGGAACCGGGCGAAGACCTGAAGCCGTGGCCCATCGCGGGCACGACCGGTTATGATGTCTTGAACCTCATCGACGGCGTCCTGACCGACAAGGCGGCAGGTTCTGTTATGGAGGGCATCTACCGTCGATTTACCGGGGTTGACGGCAGCTATTACTCGCTTTTGCGCCAGGCGAAGTCGGATGTCCTCGAGCAAGGCTTTGCGAGCGAGCTCGAAGTTCTCGTTTCCGATCTCAAGCGCATCGCCGATGCCGATCGCAAAACCCGCGACTACACGACCGTGGCGCTCAGAGAGGCCTTGCGCGAGATCATCGCTCGCTTCCCGGTTTACCGCAGCTACATCGGCGAGGAGAGCCTTTCGCGCGAGGACCGAAGCCTCATCGAATCCACGATCGCGAGCGCGCAACGCCACAGCGCCTTGCCCGACCGTTCGGTGCACGAATTCATCGCCTCCGCACTTCTTGAGCGTTGGGAAGCGCAAAGTCCCGGCGCACCCGATGTCGAGCTCGTGCGCCGTTTCCGCCGGCGCTTTCAGCAGCTCACCGGACCCGTGATGGCAAAAGGCCTCGAGGACACGCTTTTCTACCGTTACGTCCCGCTGCTTTCGCGAAACGAGGTCGGGGGTGATCCGGGCCAATTCGGCGTGAAGCCCGCCGAATTTCATGCCGCGAACGCGAAGCGGTCGCGGGAGTGGCCGTACAGCATGATCGCGAGCGCCACGCATGACACGAAGCGCGGCGAGGATGCTCGCGCGAGAATTTCTGCCTTGTGCCAGCTTCCGGATGAATGGGCCGAGGCGCTTCGCCTTTGGCGCAAAATTGCCCCGCCTCACCTTGTTTCCGTGGAAGGCAGCGAAGCTCCCGACGCGAACGACCAGATGCTCATCCTGCAATCGCTCCTCGGCGCCTGGCCGCTCGAGCTCTTGAACGGAAGACGGGATGGGCGGGCTCTCGCCTCCTTGGCTTCGCGAATGGAGGCCTATCTTCTCAAAGCGCTGCGCGAGGCGAAGAGCAAGTCGAGTTGGGTCAATCCCGACGAAGCCTACGAGGCTGCCGCCACACGCTTGTTGCAGAGGCTGCTGGAGCCTCGCGGGCGGTTTCTTCAGGAATTCGCGCCTTTCGCGCGCCGCATCGCGACGCTTGGCATGTTGACGGGGCTTTCTCGAACCGTCCTCAAATGCACGCTTCCTGGTGTTCCGGACGTCTACCAGGGCACGGAATTCTGGGATTATTCGCTCGTCGATCCCGACAATCGCCGCCCTGTGGACTACAAGGCCCGCGAGCGCGCCTTGCAGCGGCGGGAACCTGCAGCTCGCCTTTTCGAAAACTGGGCCGATGGGCGCATCAAGCAGCATGTCCTCGCTTCGATTTTGCGCGATCGTGCCGGCGCCGCCGCTCTCTACGCCGAAGGAGACTACCGACCGATCGAGGCCGCCGGCCGCAGGAAGCGCCACGTGCTCGCTTTCCAGCGTTCCCTCGGAAAGGATGCTCTTGTCGTCATCGTGTCTCGCCTCCTCGGCGAGCTCCTCGGCGCCGATGAGCTTCCCTCTTCGCGCATCTTTGCCGATTTGAGCTTGCGTCTTCCCGAAGGTCGCTGGCGCAACGTCCTCACCGGCGAAGAACTCCGTGTCGAGGGCGACGAATATCCGGTTGGCGAGCTATTCGCGACCTTGCCCGCCGCCGTGCTGAGGTCGAAATCACGACGGGGATGACAAGCGCGGAACTCAGCCGAACAGCTTTCGTTTTCCTCAACGAGTCCGCTTCGCGAAGGCCGCGCCCGTCCATGGCTTACCAGCAGGATCTCTTCCAAGCGCCCGCTGATGCCGCGCAGGCGTCCGCGGCCGGAAAGACGAGCCTTTCGGGTGTCCGCGATAGCGCCCGCGCCTGTCGTGCTTGTCCGCTGTGGAAAGGAGCTACCCAAACCGTCTTCGGGGAGGGTCCTTCGGATGCGAGCCTCCTGTTCGTCGGGGAGCAACCTGGAGACGCGGAGGACATTGCCGGGCGTCCCTTCGTGGGTCCGGCAGGGCGGATCTTCGATCGGGCACTCGTCGAGGCGGGAATCGAGCGCAAGTATGTCTATGTCACCAATGCGGTGAAGCATTTCAAGTTCGAGCAACGCGGCAAGCGTCGCTTGCACAAGCGCCCGGACACAAGAGAAATCGAGATTTGCCGCTGGTGGATTTCGCGAGAGCTCGAGCTCATCGAGCCCAACCTTGTGGTCGCGCTCGGGGCCACGGCGGCGCGTTCGCTCGCTGGGAGGCCGATGCCGATCGAGCGCTCTCGCGGCGAGCTCATGCCCCTCGGCTCGAACGGTGCGCGAATGCTGATAACCGTGCATCCTTCCTATCTCCTGCGCCTTCGCGAGGAAGAGGATCGGGAGCGGGAATATGGACGGTTCGTCGATGATCTGAAGCTGGTGGCTTCCGCCCAAAAGAGGTGAAACGCGCCCGACACGCGCACGAGCGGAACCTCGGCAGCGTCGAGGAAGTTGCGAAACGTGTCGACCCGATCCAGGCACTCTTGCAAGGGTGAAGCGAATGCCGCTGAAAGATCGCCCAAACCGTCCCTCATCCGATCGCGACAGGGCGGCTCTGGCCAAGGAGTTTGGGATCTCGGCCTGTGGGCCGCTTCCGAACGAGATGAGGAACACGAATCTCAGGCGGCCGCGATTGCGCAAACGCAGGCGAGGAGCCTCGCTCGGGCTTCTCTTGATCGCTTCTGCGGTGGGAGTGGCATTGGGTCGTAGTTTTCGGGTCGCAACGAAAAGGCCCGGGGTGGCGGATCAAGGACCTTAAGCGTCAAGCGCCGTTTCTGCTTCCGCCTTCCGCCCCGAGATCGGGCGTCAGGGGAGGCGGCTCGACCTCCGTCACGAACCGGTGCCGATGGTGCAGCCGACGTCCGCGGGTGCGAAGGCTCCATGCCGAAAAGGCGAGCCCCGCGGCGACGACGCCCACCATCGCGAGGATCGAACCAATCATCCGCGGCTCTTTTGCAAACGTCTCAAGTCGCGTCGGCTCCTTGCGATAAGTTTTTGGTAAATAAGGAAAAAATTAAGTCAGGTTTCGGGCCGTGCAGTAAGCGCTTTCGCACCGGAGGCGTTCTTTTGAGTCTCCCCCGGGCATGCGAGCACAGTGCGGCCAAGGGGTCAAACCCGCATGGAGTCAAACTCGCGCCGGTGCGGCGCGCGCGATGCCAAGAAAATCTTCCGCTTTCAAGCTCGCGCCGCCGATCAAGGCGCCGTCGACATGCTCGACCGCAAGGATGCTTTCTGCATTCGAAGGCTTTACGGAACCGCCATAAAGCACGCGCCCGTGGCCTGCCGCATGCGTGCCGAAGATCACGGCGAGCTCGCGGTGGATGAAGCGATGCACCTCGGCAATATCGGCGAGGGTCGGCGTGAGTCCTGTTCCGATCGCCCAGATCGGTTCGTAGGCGACGACGATCGCCCCGGCATCCGCGCTTCCCGGCACCGAGCCGACGAGCTGGCGCTTGATCACGCCAAGCGTGCGCCCCGCTTCGCGATCTGAGTTCGTCTCGCCTACGCAGATGATCGGCATGAGGCCTGCGCGCAACGCCGCGAGGGCCTTCGATTTCACGTCCCCATCGGTCTCGGCGAAATAGCTGCGGCGTTCGGAATGGCCGACGATGACGGTGGTGGCGCCGCAATCTGCGAGCATCTCGGCGGAAATCTCTCCGGTGAACGCGCCATTCGCCTCCATATGGCAGTCCTGGGCGCCGATCCCGATGCGCGAACCAAGCGCCTGTTGCGCGGCAAGGCAGACGAGGGTCGCTGGCGGGCAAATGATGAGATCGCAAGAATGGCGAAGCTTGGCATCGTAGCCGCGCGCGACATGCGCAATCTCGGTGAGCGAGTGGCGCAGGCCGTTCATCTTCCAGTTGCCGACGATCAAAGAGCGCGACTTTGCTGGCATCTGAGGCTCCAAGTCGATGATGCTTTAACAAACGGAGAAGGAGTTGACCCCTTGACGCAACGCGCGCGGCCGGACGATGTCAATGGGCAGGGGACCAGCTCCGCCTACTCCCAGAAGAGATACGGCACGAGCGCCGGGGTGTCTCGACGGTAGACTTCATAGGTCTTGTCAAAAGCCTCTGCCATCAAAGCGTCTTCGCCCCGGATGCGAAGACAAATGGCCAGGAAAGCCAGTGCAGCACCCAAAAGGCCGCGCCACTCGCCGATCGCGATAGACGTGCCGAAGAGGCCGAGCAGGAGGCCCGAATAGATCGGGTGGCGAACGAGGCGGTAAGGTCCGGTGCGAATGAGCGCGTGATCGCTCTTCAACTCGACAACGCTGCTCCAATTGCGCCCGAGATGAAGCCTCGCCCAGAAAGCGAAAGCCATGCCCATGGCAAGCAGGAATGTACCGAGCGCCTCTGTCGAGGGGCTTTGCGGCAAAAAACGCTCATTGAGAAACGGCGGCGTTGCTTTGTGCGAGAAAAACAACGCCCCGCAAAGCAGAAGCGGCCCGCTGTGCAGGACCCTTTTCAAAACCGACACGCGACGCAAGCTGGGCTTCACATTGCGCGCCGCGATGAGCCAATAAATCCCCCACGTGCTCCATAGCGCGATGACCGCGCGGGAGAAAATGGGAGTCACCCGAATTCACACTTCAACGAGGCGTTCGGGGACGACGCGCGGGGCAAGGGGCCAATTTCGAAAAATGGCCTCGGGCTCGCCTCGCGGCAACTTGAGCCCTATTCCGTGTCGGCGGTCGCGATCGGCACGCCGGCGATTCCATCCTTCTGATAGATGTCATCGCGGAAGTTCACGATGCCGTCGGGCGTCGCCCAAGCAGTCAGATACACCCAATAGACGGGCACGGGCTGGGCAAGCTTCACGTCGGTGCGCTGACCCGACGCAATCGCCTCGTCGATCTTGTCGCGCGTCCAGCCGGGCGTGTCTTTCAAGAGCCACGTGATGTAGTCGCGCACATTCTGCACGCGAACGCATCCCGACGAAACGAAGCGATAGTCATCCCCGAAAATGCCCTTTTCGGGGGTGTCATGCATGTAAACGCCGTACGGGTTGTTGATGTTGATGCGCACAGTGCCGAGTGAGTTCACGTCCGCGCCGGGATCTTGCCGGAAGGTGAAATGCGTCGCCTCCTCCGAATTCCAGTTGACTTGCGTGGCCTGAACTTCTTGGCCCTGGCCATTGTAAATGCGAATCTTTTCCTCGCTCAGATAATTCATGTCCTTGCGCATGCGCGGGATCAGATCCTTCTTGATGATCGACACCGGCACCGTCCAGAACGGATTGAAATTGATGTCGATGGCCTTGGTCGTCATGATCGGGGATTGGCGGTCGATCTTGCCGACGCCGGCTGCGTGGCGCGTCATCACCTCACCGTTCTCGACCGTCTCGACCTGGGCCGCCGGAATATTGGTGACCACGTAGCGCTGGCCGAGGAAGCCCGAGAAACTGCGCAACCGCACGAGATTGACCTCGAGCTGCTGGATGCGCGTCTCGACCGGCACATTCATTGCCGCGATCGTCTGCTCGCCCACATTGCCGGTGACGCCCAGGCCATGGCGCGTCTGAAAGCGGCGCACCCCCGCCTCGACGAAACTGTCATAAGTGTCGGCCCCGCTATCCGTCTGGTCGAGATCGCCGCTGGCGAGGAGCCGTTGACGCAATGCCAAGACCCCCTTGCCGCGCGCCCCAAGCTTGAGATGCAGATTCGTCGGCAAGGTGCCCCACCCCCCATGCGCGGCGATCTCGCGATATCGCGCAATGGCGGCTTCGGTCGCGGCGGCCGACTCGGAAGAGAGCATGGGGACCATCGAACGCGGAACCGCGAGGTTGGTGGCTTCCTCGTAGCTCTGACGCCACTCGGCTTGCCCGCCAGGATCGACCTGGGCCGCAACCGCAGGAAATCCCGAGATAAGCCCGACCACCACCCCCGCAAGGGCACAATTTCCCGTCAGTCGCATGCTACCGCTCGCTTCCTTCTAAAGCCGACAGCTCTGCCGGCACGCACTCGATTCGATCTTTCTGACAAGGCCCCACCATGGGCCCAAGATGGTGTACAGATGCTGATCAATTGGGACCGATCTATGTCCCGATCATCGCCGGCCCCCGGGGGACAAACGATCACAATCGCGCGAACGCAAGCGCGTTTGGCCGATTTTTCGGGCCAGTTGCGGCAGCGCAACAAATCGGGTGGGTCAGCATAGATCTCCAAGGTTGGGGCCGAATGAAAGCATGGCCAGCAGAGGGCCGCTTTTCGCCAACCCCTCTGATGAGCTGGCAGGTCTAAGGCTAATGAGGCAGCGCGCGCGGCACATGCGCTGTTGCAGCGCACAAGCTCAAACCCGTGGCAATTTTCGAAATTTCGCTTTCCGGCCGGAGGAAGCGGCGTCATTGTGCGGCCAGGGACGCCCTGGGGAGACACTGATCGATGTTCACGCAAATTCTCGATCCGACTGGAAACCTCTTCGTCACTTGGCTCGTCGCGCTCATTCCGGTGGTGCTGCTGCTGTTCCTTCTCGCGGGCTTGCGCATGTCGGCCTGGCTCGCCGTGCTCATCGGCTCGGTCGTGACCTTCCTCCTCGGGCTTTGGGTCTGGAAGATGCCATTGGAGGATGGTCTCCTCGCTTATGTCTACGGCTCGGCGACGGGCGTCTGGAATGTCGATTGGATCACTTTCTGGGGCGTGATTTTGTTCAACACGCTCGTGGCGACAGGCGCCTTCGAGAAGCTGCGCCGCTGGCTCATCCAGCAGGGGACGCGCGATGTGCGCGTGCAGACGATCCTTTTCGCCTGGGCATTCGGCGCCTTACTCGAGGGTCTCGTCGGCTTCGGCTATCCTTGGGCCTTCGTCGCGCCCATCCTGATCACGCTCGGCATTCCGGCGCTCGATGCCATCCGCATTGCGGCCATCGCGAACAACGCACCGGTCTCATACGGCGCGCTCGGCGCTCCGATCATCGCGCTCGCGGCGGTGACCGGCATGCCGCTTCTGGCGCTCGCCGCCTCGGTCGGCAAGATCGTCGCCATTCTCGCGTTGTTGCCGCCTTGGATTCTGCTCTACCTCGTGAGCGGCAAGGAGGGCATGAAGGGGGGATGGCCACTCGCCGTCGTGGGTTCGCTCGGCTACGTCGCGGGTCAGTTGCCGACCTCGATCTATCTTGGCCCCTATCTCCCCGACGTCATCGGCTCGATCGTCTGCTTTGCCTGCCTCCTGATGCTCCTCAAGATCTGGCAACCCTCACAGACCCTTGGCTATGGCGGAGTGCCGGTAGCGGCCCGCGCAGGAGACGTGACGACCGAAGCGCATGGGCTCAGCTCAACGGAGATCTTTGAGGGTTGGTTGCCGATCCTCGTCCTCATCGTGGTCGTTGTCGCGTGGACCGGGCCATGGTCACCCTTGCCGGGCATTACGTGGCTGCATCTTGCGGTCTCAGCCGCATCGTCGCTCACACCCGGCGCGACGATCACGACCGCTTTCGACTTCAAACCCTTCGTCGGCGGTTCGGCGATCCTGGCTTCCTGGATCGTGGTCGTGCTTCTGATGGGCGTCAACATGCATCAGATCCGCGACATCTTCGCCAAGACCTGGTCGCAAATGTGGGGGGCCTGCCTCGTCGGCGTGTTCATCTTCGGCCTCGCCTATGTCTTCAACTACTCGGGGATGGCAGGCTCGCTCGCGAGCGCCTTCTCGAAGATGGGCGCGGCCTTCATCATCGTCGCGCCGCTTCTCGGCTTCATCGGTGTCGCCTTGTCCGGATCGAACACCTCGACGAACGCCATGTTCGGCAAATTCCAGGCGCTCGTCGGACAGTTGCTCGGCTTCCCCCTGATGCTGCTGCCGACCCTGAACTCGGTCGGTGCCGAGATCGGCAAGCCGATCGCGCCGCAGACCGCGAGCGTCGGGGTGTCGACGAGCGAGTTCGTGCGCAACGAAGGAGAGGTGATCCGCCATAACTTCGGCTGGACCATCGTGCTCCTCGTCTACCTCGTCCTGATCGGGGTTGCCTGCTACTTCTTCTTCCCCGATATCGCGGCGCTGCCGAAATAGCGCCTTCGCCCTTCTCCCGCGCGAAGAGCGCCGGAGAAGAACGGCGGAGCAGCACGGGGTCGCGATCGCGGGTCGAGAATCAGAGGCGATATTTGATCTGGTCCGACCAGAAACGCTCGAGCCTTGCGAGCGCGTGGTTCATGCGCTGAAAGTCATCGGTCGAGACACCGCCGAGATGCTCGATCACGCCCACATGCTTCTCGTAGAGCTTCTTGACGATGTCGTGCACCTCCCTGCCCTTTTCCGTGAGGCTGATGCGCACGGCGCGCCGATCGATGCGCGAACGGTTATGGTGCAGATAGCCGATGTCGACGAGCTTCTTCACGTTGTAGGAGACGTTCGAGCCGAGATAGTAGCCGCGTGCGCGAAGCTCGCTCGCCGAGAGTTCCTGATCGCCGATATTGTAGATCAACAGGGCCTGGATGGCGTTCACGTCGTCGCGCTTGCGACGCTCGAACTCATCCTTGACCACGTCCAAAAGACACCGGTGGAGACGCTCCACCAGCTTGAGGGATTCGAGGTAATGTGGCCTTACCGCTGTGCCTGCGCCGCGAGCGGATTCGCTCGCCGCGGGCATTTTCAATGCCGTGCTCATGCCTCACTCCGTTTGACTCTCCCGCGGCCAATTTTTTCGGCCGTCTGGAAGGAGGCTTATCGCGAGCGCATGAATACGAGTTTAAACTTGAAGGTGAATTGGAAGTTTATTCAATAGGATGAATCGAAATTGAATATGAACGATTTTCGCCCGCCTTTCCCGCCTTGCGCCCTTTGCCGATCTCACCAACCCTTGCGCGTCACAGTCGGTCGTAACCCTGGCGTCCGCGCAAAAAGGTGACGAGGAAGTAGAGGAGGATGGCGACTAAATCCACAAGCGCCGAAATGGGCGCGGCGCCCCCGCTCAAGTCGAAGAGGGTTTCGCCAAGCGCCACCACGATCCAGGTGACGGCCCCCCAGCTGACGGTGAGCCAGAGCCCGACGCCGGCGATACAATCACCGATCGTCGAAAAAACCGCGTTCACCTGCTCGCTGGTTTCCAGCGAGCCGAAGACAGGGCCGAACACACCGATGATCTTCGCCCCACCATAGAGGCCTTTCACCAGCCAGGCGAGACCGATGATCCGCATGTAGACGGCGCGGACCAGGCCCCAATCGATCCCCTCGCCTTCGCGGGTTTCCTCACCGGGGGCGCGCAGCCGGATCGCGTCATCGTTCGAGGGGCGCTTCATCGCGCCTCGCCATCGAAGACGAGCTCGTCCTTGCCAAGCTCCATGAAATACGCGCCGACCGCGTCATCGGTGACGTTCGCGAGCGTCTCGGGTTGCCAGCGCGGCTTGCGATCCTTGTCGATCACCTGGGCACGAATGCCTTCGTAGAATTCGTGACCCTCAATGATGCGCCGGCAAATGCGATATTCGAGCTGCAGCGCTTTCTCGAACTCGACTTCACGTCCTTGTCGAAGCGCCGCCAAGGCGAGTTTCAGGCTCGTGGGCGACTTCAGGCGCATCTGCGCCGCCGTCTCGGCCGCAAAAGCCACGCCTTTCGCAGCAAGATCGTCGAGCGCGGCGAGAATCGCCTCGACGGTTTCGCCACCGAAGCTTTGTGCAACGGTCCCGGCATGGGCGAGTTCGGGAGCTTCACCATGCGCGACCACTTCGCCGACGAGCACGCGATGCGTCGGCTCCCCCGCCGCCAGCCGATCGAGAATGGCATCGAACCGCGAAGCTGGGACGCAATGCGTCGCAATACCGAGCGCTGCCGCGGTCCCGCGCCCGATCCGCATCCCTGTGAGCGCGAGATAGTAGCCGAACCTCCAAGGAAGGCGTGGCAAGACGTAGGTTGCACCGACATCTGGAAAAAACCCGATGCCGACTTCCGGCATGGCGAATTGAAACCGCTCCCCCGCGATACGGTGCGAACCATGGATCGAGACGCCGACGCCTCCCCCCATCACGATGCCGTCGATCAAGGCGAGATAGGGCTTGGGGAAGCGCTTGATGATCCGGTTGAGCGCATACTCCTCCGCCCAGAAGACGAGCGACTTCTCGGCCTGGCCATCCTGTTTTTGCGCGTAAAGGGTGAGGATGTCGCCGCCGGCACAAAACGCCTTCGAGCCCGCGCCCCGAATGGCGATGCTCGCGATTTTAGGCTCGATTGCCCAACGCTCGAGCGCGTCGCGCATCACGCGGACCATCCCGAGCGTGAGCGCATTCAAGGCATCAGGACGGTTGAGCGTGATCAAGCCGAGGTGGCCGCGGCTCTCGATCAGGATTTCGGGATCATCGGTCATGTATCGAACGCAGCCCTCGCAGCTCGGCCCGTCCTTAAGCGCCAGCGCCACTCGGGGTCAATCGCGGCGCATGCTGCTTCGCAGAGCCTCCATCCCGCATCGCTCATCTCATTGGGCTTCGCCCATCAGCGCGACACCCGTCGACTTGCCGGCCGTGACGGGCAGAATTTCGAAGCCGATGAGGTCCGACCATTGCGCGACCCATTTCTGCAGAAGGGTCACATCCTCGCATTCCATCACCTGAAAGCAGCGCGAAAGATCTGCGGTGACAAAGCTCTCAATGAAGGTGAGACCGTCTGGCATCATCCGGCCCTTCTCCCGAAATCGCCGATAGACGGTTGTGGCATCCTGGTTGCGGAAGGTCTCGATCACCATGAACTGCACAGTCATTCTCCCTTGATCATTTCACGTCGTCATGCGCGGCCAACGGCTGAGGCGCGCATCACCGAGCCGACGAGCGAATTGCAATTTCGTGCGCGCCACCCTATTGGCCACGCTTTCCCGGCTCATTCGGTTGAACGTCATTGGCTCTCTCCGCCCCGACCATCAGCTTCGTCTCGCTCGGTTGCCCGAAGGCGCTTGTCGATTCCGAGCGCATCATCACGCGGCTTCGCGCGGAAGGCTATGCCTTGACCAATCGCCACGAGGGGGCCGATTGCGTGATCGTCAACACTTGCGGCTTCATCGACAGCGCCAAGGCGGAATCACTCGAGGCGATCGGCACGGCGCTCGCCGAGAACGGCAAGGTCATCGTCACGGGGTGCATGGGGGCGCAGCCGCAATCGATCAGCGAGCGCTTCCCCGATGTGCTGTCGATCACCGGACCGCAAGCTTATGAGAGCGTCGTCGAGGCCGTGCATCGCGCGGTTCCTCCCGCACATGACCCGAAGATCGATCTCGTGCCGCCGCAAGGAATCAAGCTCACGCCGCGCCATTACGCGTATCTCAAGATTTCGGAGGGCTGCAACAATCGATGCTCCTTCTGCATCATTCCTCAACTCAGGGGACGGCTCGTTTCACGCCCGCTTCCCGAGGTGATGCGCGAAGCCGAACGCCTCGTGGCTGCCGGTGTGAAGGAGCTTCTCGTGATCTCGCAGGACACTTCCGCTTACGGGCTCGACAGGCGCCATGAGAGGACAAGCTGGAAGGGAACCGACCTCGAGACCCGCGTTCTCGATCTCGCGCGCGCCCTCGGCTCGCTCGGTTCCTGGGTGCGCCTCCACTACGTCTACCCCTATCCGCATGTGGATGCGCTCATTCCGTTGATGGCTGAAGGCCTCATCCTTCCCTATCTCGACATCCCTTTCCAGCACGCTTCCCCGAAGGTGCTGAAATCGATGCGCCGCCCGGCGGCACGGGAAAAGACGCTTCAACGAATTGAAAAATGGCGCGCGCTCTGTCCGGAGATTGCGATCCGCTCGACCTTCATCGTCGGCTTCCCGGGCGAGACGGACGCGGATTTCGAGGAGCTTCTCGGCTGGATGAGCGAGGCGAAGCTCGATCGCGTCGGTTGCTTCATTTACGAGCCCGTGAACGGCGCGGCGGCAAACGATCTCGGGCTCCCCATGGTGCCGCAGGAGGTGGCGAAGGCGCGCCATGATCGCTTCATGCGCCACCAGCAGGCGATCAGCCTCGAAAAGCAGCGCGCCAAGATCGGCACGGAGGTGTTGGCGATCGTCGATCAGGTGACGCCGAAGGGCGCGATCGGCCGAACCAAACACGACGCGCCGGAGATCGACGGCACCATCACGCTCTCATCGCAAAAGCCACTCGCCGTGGGCGAGGTCGTCACCGCAAAGGTAAAGCGCGCGCAGGCTTACGACCTGCACGGGGTGGTGGTGTAGGGACGGGGTTTTTCCGCGCCGCCTCGCTCTCCCGGGCAACACGCATGCTTAAGGAACGAGCACGATCGACCCTGTGGTATCGCGGCCTTCGAGCGCCCGATGGGCCGCGGCGGCGTCTCGCAAGGGGAAGCGTTGCGTCACCCTGATCTTGACCGCTCCGCTCTCGACCACCTTGAAGAGCTGGCGCGCCATCGATGCCGTCCCGCCCGGTTGCGCCATGAAGGTGTTCAAGGTCGGGCGCGTCGCGAAGAGCGAGCCGCGTTGCGAGAGCATGAGGAGGCTGAAAGCCTCGACCGGACCCGAAGCGTTGCCGAAATTCACGAACATCCCGAGCGGCGCGAGGCAGTCGAGCGAGCCGGGGAAAGTCGCCTTGCCGACGCCGTCGTAGACGACCTGGCACTTCTTGCCCTTGGTGATCTCGGCGACGCGCTTCACGAAATCCTCATCGCGGTAAAGGATGGTGTGGCGCGCACCGTGCTTCTTCGCGAGCGCGGCCTTTTCGGGCGATCCCACGGTGCCGATCACCGTCGCACCGAGCGCCTTGCCCCATTGGCACAAGATCAGGCCGACGCCGCCGGCCGCCGCATGCACGAGGATCGTGTCGCCCGGGCGTACCTTGTAGGTGCGCCGAAGAAGGTATTCCGCGGTCATTCCCTTGAGCATCATCGCCGCCGCCGTCTCGGAGGGGATGCCCTTGGGCAACTTCACCGCGACCTCGGCCGGCACATTCGCCTCTTCGGCGTAGCTGCGAAGCCCGGCCACATAGGCGACGCGGTCGCCGATCTTGAAGCCGGTGACGCCCTTCCCGACTTCCGTCACCACGCCTGCCGCCTCGTTGCCGAGCGTATAGGGCGTCGGTGCGGGATAGAGCCCACTGCGGAAATAGGTGTCGATGTAATTGACGCCGATCGCTTCGTGCTTGACGCGGATCTCGCCGCGCGCCGGTGCCGCAAGCTCGGCCTCTTCATATTTGAGAACTTCCGGACCGCCTGTGCGATAGACGCGAATGGCCTTGACCATGATCATCCCTCTCGATTACCCAATTTCGATTTCACGGCGCGCGGCGCATGAAGCTCGTCGTGTTTTTCAAAAAAACCTTTAGCCGAGCGTTGTTTCGCGTCAAATCGAGCCCACAAAAGCCGACCATTGCATCACAACATCTCGAGCGGCGCCTTGCGCCGCGGCGGCGGGTAGGTGCGATCGATCCCGGAAAGCTCCTCGGCCGAAAGCGTGATCTCAAGCGCCCGATGGTTCTCGCGCACATGCTCGATCGACCCGGCCTTCGGGATGACGATGAGGTCTTTGCGCCGCAAAAGGAAGGCGAGCGCGATTTGCGCCAGGCTTGCCCCATGCGCCTTGGCAATCTCGGCGAGCACACCGGTCGCTGGAAGGCGCCCTTGCTCGACCGGGCTGTAAGCCATGGCGGGCATTTTGTGCTTCGCGAGCCAAGGGAGAAGCTCGAACTCAGCTCCGCGCCGCCCGAAATTATATAGGATCTGGTTTGTGGCACAGCGCTCGCCGCCGGCTGCGAACAGCTCTTCCATATCCTGCGTGTCGAAATTGCTCACGCCCCAGTGCCGGATCTTGCCATCAGCGCGCAGGCCCTCGAAAGCCTCGACGGTCTCGGCGAGAGGCACTCCGCCACGCCAATGCAAAAGGTAGAGGTCGATGCGCTCCGTACCCAGGCGCCGCAGGCTCCGCTCGCAAGCCGCATGGAGCCGTTCGCGACTTGCATTTTGCGGATAGGCCTTGCTCACGATGAACACCTCGTCGCGCAAGCCCTCGACCGCCTCGCCGACGAGCTCCTCGGCAAGCCCCTCACCATACATCTCGGCCGTGTCGATGAGCGTCATGCCGAGCGCGATGCCTTCGCGCAAGGCCGCGATCTCCTCGCGCCTTCGGCCACGCACATCCGCCATTTTCCACGTGCCTTGACCGAGCGCCGGGACAGTCTCTCCGTCGGGCAGCATCACGCGATGCATCTTGCGCCTCCCATTCGCGCTTGCGCTTCCACTCACGTGCCTCAGGTGTGGATCACGCGCCCATAAGCATCGAGCACGCTCTCATGCATGGTCTCGGACAAGGTCGGATGGGGGAAGACGGCATTGATGAGCTCCTCTTCCGTGGTCTCGAGATTCATGGCGATGACGAAGCCCTGGATAAGCTCGGTGACCTCGGCTCCCACCATATGCGCGCCGAGGAGCTTGCCGGTCTTCGCGTCGAAGATCGTTTTCACGAGGCCTTCGGGCTCGCCGAGCGCGATCGCCTTGCCGTTCCCGACGAAAGGAAATCGTCCGACCTTCAGGGAATATCCGGCTTCCTTGCCCTTCGCCTCCGTCAATCCGACCGAAGCGATTTGTGGGTTGCAATAGGTGCAGCCGGGGATTTTCAGCTTGTCCATGGGATGGGCGTCGAGCCCCTTGATGGCCTCGACGCAAATAACCCCTTCATGCTCCGCCTTGTGGGCCAGCATGGGTGGGCCTGCGACATCGCCGATGGCGTAAATGCCCTTCACATTCGTGCGGCCGAAATCGTCGATGACGATCGAACCGCGCTCGGTTTTCACCCCGAGCTTCTCGAGCCCGAGATTCTCGACGTTGCCGGTCACTCCAATCGCCGAGATCAAACGCTCGGCCGCGATGGTGACGCTTGCACCCTTGGCATCTTCGACATGGGCCGTGATGGCGTCCGTGCCCTTCTCGACCTTTGTCACCTTGGCGCCAGTGAATATCTTGATCCCGGCCTTCTCGAAGCGCTTGCGGGCATGCGCGGCGATTTCCGCATCTTCGACGGGCAGAATTTGCGGGAGAAGCTCGACGACGGTTACCTCCGAACCCATGTCGTGGAAGAAGGACGCGAATTCGATACCGATCGCGCCCGAGCCCATGACGAGGAGCGATTTCGGAATGGAGGGAGGAACCATCGCTTCGAAATAGGTCCAGATCAGCTTGCCGTCAGGTTCTATGCCGGGGAGAACGCGCGGTCGCGCACCCGTCGCGACGATGATGTGCTCGGCTTCGTAATTGCCGGTCCCCAATGTCCCTTTCGGCGCCGGATGCGCAGGCTGCATCGGCGGTTTCTTCGTCGCCGCCACCGTGATCTTGCCTGGCGCATCGATCACCGCCTCGCCCCAGATCACGTCGATCTTGTTCTTCTTCATGAGGAAGCCGACGCCGTCGTTGAGGCGTTTCGAGACGCCGCGCGAGCGACGCACGACCGCCGCGGCGTCCGGGCCGATCTTGCCTTCGAGGAGAAGCCCGTAATCCTGGGCGTGTCTCACGTAATGAAAAATCTCAGCGGATCGCAGCAGCGCCTTCGTCGGGATGCATCCCCAGTTGAGGCAAATCCCGCCGAGATGCTCGCGCTCGACGATGGCCGTCTTGAAGCCGAGCTGCGCTGCCCTGATCGCGGTCACATACCCGCCCGGGCCCGAACCGATCACGATGATATCGTAAGGATTTGCCATGACGGTCGAGCCTTCCTTCCGAGCTGCCGGTCACTGCGCTGCCCGCGCCAGGTCGCAATAGCCCCTTCTGCCTGAAAAGGGAAAGAGGCGGGAAATGTGAGGAGTGAGCAGTGAGGAGTGAGTGACGGGCAAAATCGAAGTTGCCTTCGTCAAGCGCTTACAGGTGCGCTCCTGCCGAGAATTTCGGCGTCCGCAACCACCCACTCCTTCCGGCGACGGGCATCCGATCTTTTCGCAACCGCGTCACGAAGCTGGATTGCCGCCTGCGCGGCAATGAGCGGAAGCGATATCACCCCTCCTCTTCACGCCTCCCTCTTCACGCCTCCCCATTCACTTTCCCTCTTCCCCCCGTCACTTGCTTCCTCGTCACGAAACTGTCATGCGCCGCGAGGAGGAAGTGGTTTGCCCAGGTGGAGGAGCTTGATCGATGAAAACCGCGCATTTCATCTTTGTCGGCGCGATGGCTTGGGGTGCGGCGCTTTCGCCGAAAGCCCCGGCGGTCGCGGCCGATGAACCTCACAGCATCGTTCTTTTCGTCGCCGATGGCTTGCGCGCGCGCATCGTCAACAATCAGACCGCCCCTGTGATGGCGTCCGTGCGCGACAAGGGCGTGCGCTTCGCCAATAGCCATTCGATCTTCCCGACCTTCACCACCGCAAACGCCTCGTCCATGGCGACGGGACATTTCTTGGGCGACACAGGCGACTTTTCGAACACGATCTACACAGGTTTCCCGGTGCCCGGCGCCGGAAAGTCGCTCACCCCCTTCCTCGAAAGCGATCCCGTTCTCGGCGATGTCGACGAGCATTTCTCGGGTGACTATCTCAACGAGATCACGATCCTGCGGGCGGCGCGCGAGGCTGGGTTCCAGACGGCCGCGATCGGCAAGCTCGGTCCGACGCTCATTTTCGATCACACCGAGCGCACCGGACAGAAGACCGTGATCATCGATGATTCGACCGGCACGAAGAACGGCATTCCGCTCGCCGGCTGGGTGATGGAAGGGCTTGGCGCCGCCCAGCTCCCGCTCACCGCGCCGGTTCGCGGCGAGAACGGGAAGGCGGGCAACGCGAAGACCGCGGGGACGCTTGCTCCCAACGCCGAACAGCAGGGCTGGATGATCGAGGCCACGACCAAGGTCGTGCTCCCCGAGTTCAAGAAGCAAGGAAAGCCCTTCGTGCTCGTTTTCTGGTCGCGCGATCCGGACGGCACGCAGCACAATCAGGGTGACAGCCTGAACGCCCTTGTGCCCGGCATCAACGGGCCGACCTCGCTCGCCGGCATCAAGAATGCCGATGATGATCTCGGCAAGCTTCGCCAGGCGCTCCTCGATCTCGGCCTCGACCAGACGACCGACGTCATCGTGACGGCCGATCACGGCTTCTCGGTGATCTCGAAACAAAGCGCGACAAGCACGTCTGCCAAGGCGACCTATGCGGACGTTCCCGAAGGCTTCGTGCCGCCGGGTGTGGTCGCGATCGACGTTGCGGCGGGCTTGGGCCTTCCGCTTTGGGACCCGGATACTGGCGCTGCACGGATCACCGAAGGCACGCATCCCCAACTGGGGAACGGATTGATCGGCGAAGACCCGAACCGCCCGCAGGTTGTCGTCGCGGCGAATGGCGGCTCGGACCTTCTCTATTTCCCCGAGCCCATCGATCGCGAACTCGTTCACAAGGTCGTCGAGGGCTTGATGGCGCAAGACTACGTGAGCGGACTTTTCGTCGATGAGGCACTCGGCAGCTTTCCCGGAACGATGACCACGAAGGACATCAATCTCAAAGGCACGGCCGTGACGCCCCTTCCCGCCATTGCGGTGAACTTCGCCTCGAAATGGACAGGTTGCGACGAGCCGACCAATTGCACCGCGGAATTTGCCGACACGCTCCTTCAGCAAGGACAAGGCATGCACGGCTCCTTCAGCCGCGCCGACACTTTCAATTTCATGGCGGCGATCGGACCGGACTTCAAGACGAGCTATGTCGACGAGGCGCCGGCCAGCAATGCCGATCTCGGCAAGACCATCTTCTCGCTTCTCAAGCTCGAGCCGCCGGCGCATGGCAAGCTCGTCGGGCGCGTGCTGAGCGAGGCGATGCCGGGCGGCATGACGCCCGATTTCACAAGCCACACCCGCAGCTCGAAGCCCGACGACAAAGGGCTGCGCACCATTCTTCGCTACCAAACCGTCGGCGACACGAAATACTTCGATGCAGCAGGTTTCCTTGGCCGCACGGTGGGGCTCGAATAGCGAGTGGCGAATGGCGAGGGACTGAGATAGTGAGGCCGTGAGGAGTGAGTGGCTACTACTCGCTCCTTTTAATTCGCCAATCGCTCACACCCAAGGCTTCCCCATGTCCCTTACGCTCATCATCGGCAACAAGAACTACTCTTCATGGTCTTTGCGCGCCTGGATCGCCATGACCGCAGCCGGCATTGCCTTCGATGAAGTGTTCGTTCCGCTCTCTCGTCCCGACACCAAGGAGCGCATCAAGAAACATTCGCCGGCCGGCAAGGTGCCCGTGCTCTTGGATGGACACGCGGTGGTCTGGGAATCGCTCGCCATCCTCGAGCATCTCGCCGAGCGCTTCCCGAAGGCGGGGCTTTGGCCAAGCGAGCCCGCCGCGCGGGCGCACGCACGTTCGATCGCCGCGGAAATGCACGCGGGCTTTCAAGCCTTGCGCGGCCACTGCCCGATGAATCTCTGGCGCCCCGTCGAGCGGCTCGCGCTCACCTCCGAAGTCGAGGCCAATGTGGAGCGCATCACCGAGATCTGGCGCACGGCGCGCGAGCGCTTCGGCAAGGGCGGCCCGTTCCTCTTCGGCAGCTTCGGCGCGGCGGATGCCATGTTCGCGCCCGTGGCGACGCGCTTCCACACCTATGACATTCCTTGTGATCGCGTGAGCCGCGACTATATCGACGCCATCCACGCGCATCCTGCCTTCAAGACCTGGAGGGCCGCAGCCCTCGAGGAAACGCTCGTCATCGCGCAAGACGAAGTCGAATGGCCGAGGGTGAAGAAAGTGCCGGAGGCCGCAGCTTGAGGCCGAGCGCCGAAAATCGAGCGCCAAGCCTCTCCTCGATCGCCGAGCTCATGCGCCTTGCGCACGAGGCCGCTCGCAAAAGCCCGAACCGCGTCCGAAAGGTCGGCGCCGTCCTCGTGACGAGGGACGGCGCTCAGATCACACGGTGCAACGACTTTCCCGACGGGGTTCGCGACCTTGACGAGCGCCACGAAGGTGATGGGCGCTTTGTTTGGATGGAGCATGCCGAGCGCAACGCCATTTACGACGCCGCCAGGCGCGGCTCGGCAACGAAATCGGCGACCCTTGCGACAACCTTCTTTCCGTGCATCGATTGCGCGCGCGCGATCGTGCAGGCTGGCATCTCGCATCTATGCACGCCGGCGCCCGATTACGGCGATGCCGTATGGGGTCAATCCTTCCTGCGTTCGCGAGTCATTCTCGAGGAGGGCGGGGTCGTGATGCATTTCTTCGATGGGAAGCTGCAGGCCGCACCTCATGAGGACAGCGGCTCAACCCGTGTTGTGAGTGGCGAGGCTTAGTGAAATGAACCCGGCAAAGGCCACCCAAACCCGTCGAAAAAGAGGGGAATCCCTTTCCCTCCGCCTCCTTCGGAGTTCAAAGCCGAAGAAAAACCGAAGATAACCTGAGGTCTATTTCGCGGGAGCGGGATTGAACGATTGCGGGTTGCCGTATTTGCGGATTTCCTCTTGCATCGATTTGAGCATAGCCGGGCTCACCGGGTAAGTGGCAACCGGACCGGGCTGCGCCTCTTGTGAATCCTCGTCGCCGAGCGGCAGCTCGTCGGCGGGCGCGTCGCGGTACCGAAGGACGCTTGAACCGTGCGCCGCCGCATGCGCGCTCTGCCATTGTGCTTGCGCGCGCGCACCGCGCGTCTCGTCCTGCTCGGTGTCGAGGCGCGAGACCGCCCGGGGCGCGAACTCCACTGCCCCGCTCTTCCCGCCGATCACGGGAACCACGAGCGCCTCCTCGCTCCCCTTTTGCGGTATGAGCGAAAATCCCTTGTAGCTCGGGACGAAGCCGATGCCCTTCGGGCCGTTGCCAATCCGCATGCTGCAATTATGCGAGCCGAAGACCTCCGAACACGCCGAGTTGGCCTCGAAGCGAGGCGCCTTTTCCTCATACTCGGCGTGAGAGTTCAAGGCCGCATTGTGGCATTCAGCGGCATCGAGCGCCTTCTGGGCGACGCAGCTCTTCTCGTCCGGGTAAACGGCAAGGACGGCGCTGGTCGCAGGCGCCGCGTGGTGCGACCAATGCCTTCTCGATCTCGCCGCGGCATCATCGGCTTGCAAAAGAGCGACCCCAAGTGAGCCGGCCAGCGCGAGCGCGGTTGCGCGAGCCAAAGGCGACATCGAACCGGGCCAATACCGCCGACAGAAACTTTGCAAGACAGCCTCACTCTTCCCGACGGGCGTAAACCCGGTGATTTTCTCGAATTTGGCGTTGATCTTTGAACGATAATCATGCCCTTGGGAAGGCAAAAAGGAAGCAGGGCATTGCCATGATTGCAAGATTGGCGGATTTCGGTGAGTTTTTCGGGCTCGCGCTCGCACTTATCGTGCTTTATCTCGTCGTCTACGTCCTTGCGACGAGCCATAACGAGCTTGCGCTGATTCGTGCCAACATCCTGTCGGCGGCCGTCGCGCTCGGCATGAGTCTCATCGGCTTCGCGCTACCTTTGTCGAGCGCGATCGTCTACACTCACAATCTCGCGAATTTTTTCATGTGGGGCGTCGTCGCCCTCGTGGTGCAAATCCTCGTCTATTGGCTCGTGCGCCTCATCTTGCCCGATCTTACGCGCCGCATCGCGGCGGGCGAAGTCACGGCGGCGCTCTTCCTCGGCTGCGCGTCGCTCGCGGCAGGAATTATCAACGCAGCCGCGATGAGCTTTTGAGCCGATCTCGCATGCCGAAATCGCCGAAGCGAAGCCCGGCGAAGGCGAAGCTCGCTTCACGGCGCGGCAAACAACACGGTGAGCTCACGCTCGCGCATCTCAAGCAGCGTGCGCTTACTGCCTCGTTCTTTCCGGCGACGACGCTCGTCGACGCCGTCGCGGCGCTCGGCTTCGTGCAAGCCGATCCGATACGGGCGCCGGCGCGCGCGCAAGACCTCATCTTGCGCCACCGCGTCGACGACTATCGCGCCGGCGATCTCGAGCGAAGCTATCGCGAGCTCGAGCTCGATGAGGATTTTCTCTATGCCTATGGCTTCATGCCGCGAAAGATCGCAAGGCTCTTGCATCCGCGCCTCAATCCGCGGGGCCGCCCGCACCGCCCGACGGGGCTCGCAGCCGACGTGCTCGCCTTCGTGCGCGAGCGCGGCACCACGCACCCCCAAGAGCTTGCCGCAAGCTTCGGGAAGGAGCGCGCCGTCAACAACTGGGGCGGCTTCTCGAAGGCAACGACGCGTGCCTTGCACGCCCTGCATTTCCATGGGCTGTTGCGCGTCGCGCATCGTCGAGACGGCATTCGCCTTTATGAGCCCGCGCACGCACGCGACGAGGAGATGAGCGCCGAGGCACGAAGGCGCAGCCTTCTCCTCCTCGTGCTTCGTCTTCTCGCGCCCTTGCCGAAGCGGAGCCTCGGGCCAATGCTCGCTCTTCTCGGACGAGGGGCGCCGCAACTGCGAAAAGGCATGCCGAAGACCTTGGATGCGCTCTTGCGCTCAGGCGAGGTCAAGAGCGTGGCGGTCGAGAGCGAGACCTGGCTGTTTCCGAGCGAGATGCCCGCGCTGGAGAGCGGGGCGACGCCGCGCGAGGTTCGCTTCCTGGCCCCCTTCGATCCCCTCGTCTGGGATCGGCGCCGCTTTGCGCATCTGTGGGGTTGGGAGTACCGCTTCGAAGCCTATACGCCGCCCGTCAAACGACGGCGCGGGTATTACGCCATGCCACTTCTGTTCGGCGACGCGGTGATCGGCTGGGTCAACATTGCCAATTCGAGCAGGGGGCTTGAAGTCGACGTGGGCTTTGTCGGCCCCGCGCCGCGCGACAAGGATTTCCGTCCAGCTTTCGACGCGGAAGTCGCGCGCTTCGAGCGTTTCATGGCCTCTCGCAAATAGCGGGCTTGCGCGCCGTTCACTGCTTCTTCGCCCAACCTTGCTCGCGCTGCAGCACCACGAGATCCAATGACGGGGCCGTCCCCGTGATCGCGGTCAAAAGGCAATGGGCTTGGCCTCGGTGATGCGTCTGGTGATTGAAGAAATGATCAAGCGCCTCGCTGAGCACCTGCTCGACCTTTGCCGGGTTGGTGATCGTCGAATAGCTGAAGCTCGCGTTGAGCGCGCTCTCGTCGAGGCTGTCGACATAGGTCTGAATCCGCCGGTCCTCGATCTCTCGCGTCCGACGCAGATCGTGGAAATCCTCGTGGAGAATGGCATCGAGCCTGGTCGGCGCATCCCCCTCTCCCGTGAAGCGACGCATCCAGATGCGATCGCCCACGAGCAGGTGGTTCAGGGTGCCGTGCAAGGATTTGAAGAAGGCGCCGCGATCGGCCCGGTAATCGGTATCGTTCAACGAAGCCACCGCGTCGTACAGGCGCCGGTTCGCCCAGGCATTGTAGAGCGCAAGGCGTGAATAACGGTGCTGCATGAGGCGCACGAAGCATGAAAAGGTCGCACAGGGCAAGCCTGTGAACGGGCCCCCGTGCCGCCGAGCTTTGACCGACCGATCGGGGCCGCGAACCGACTTGCAGGGCACGCACGGCTGGGGCTCGCGAGGCGCAATGGCGGCGCGGCTTCCCGCGATGCTATGTTGCCTCGAATCAAGAAAGGAACTGGCTTTGGACAGCGAGGTCAATCGGGCGGCCATTTTGCGCGCGGGCGGTGTCGATAGCGGATATGCCTGGCTGCGGCTTGCGACGGCGGTCATTCTCTCGACCGTCGGCAATGTCGGACTTTGGTCCTATGTGGTGGCGCTCCCGGCCGTGCAAGCCGAATTTGGCGTGACACGCGGCGCGGCCACGCTGCCTTACACGCTCACGATGCTCGGTTTCGCCTTTGGCAGCGTCTTGATGGGCCGCCTTCTCGATCGCTTCGGCGTGATGCCGCCCCTCATCATCGGGGCCGTGTCGCTCGGCCTGGGCTACCTCGCCTGTGCCTATGCGCCGAGCCTCGAGCTCCTGGCGCTTGCCCACGGCATCATCGGCTTCCTCGGCTGCTCCTCGCTCTTCGCACCGCTGATGACGGATGTGTCGCATTGGTTCGCGCGCCGGCGCGGCTTTGCCGTCGCGATCGCGGCTTCCGGAAATTATCTCTCCGGCGCCGTGTGGCCGCCGATCGAGCAGCATCTCATCTCGAGTATCGGCTGGCGCGACACCTACCTGTTCATTGGTATCATCTGCGTCGTGACCATGCTGCCCTTGGCCTTCGTCTTTTGGCGGCGCGCGCCCTTGCACGAGACGGCCCCGTCGGCTGGGGAGGCGAGAAGCATGCAGCGCCCGCTCGGCATGTCACCGAATGCACTCCAGGCGCTCCTCGGTATCGCGGGCCTTGCCTGTTGCGTCGCCATGTCGATGCCACAGGTTCACCTCGTCGCCTATTGCGCCGAT
>JAFBAS010000145.1 GCA_019247605.1 Hyphomicrobiales bacterium | reverse complement strand
AATCTGGATCTCATCCTCGGACCTTCGCTGAGGGTTCATCTTTCTCGACAGGAGCACTGAATGGCTTTTCTCGGACGTGCTACCCGCGACTATCGCTTTGCCCTCATGCGCGAGGTGATGGATCGCGAAGGCTACGATGCGTTGGCTTTCACGCAGGGCGAAATCACGGAGTCCTTGTTGCCGGGGACACGGTAGCGGAAGCGTTCGACTCAAGCGAAAGCTCGATCGGAAAGACCCTTCCTACGCGCAATAGCAGCGGCCGCTGCCGCCGTGTTTTCCCTCAATGCGCCTCGCGCGCTGGCGCCTTGGCGGCCGCGATGTTGCGCAGGAAGGGCACGAGAAGCGTGGCGATCGCGAAGGCGATCATGATGACGCGGAAAGCATCGGCATAGGCGAGCGTCGACGCCTCGCGGTAAGCCAAGCGGAAGAGCTGCTTGAGCGCGGCAGCCTGGCCTTCCTGAGCCCCGCCGAGCACGTCGCCGTAACGGCGTGCGATTTCCCCCGTGAGGCGCGTCATTGCGCCATTCGCGGGCGTCAGCCTCGAGGCGATGGCGTGGAAGTGGAAGTTCGTCCGGTCGTTGAGAACCGCACCGCTCACCGCGATTCCGACAGCTCCGCCGAGATTGCGCATCATGTTAAAGAGGCCGCTTGCATATTTGAGACGTTCGGGTGGCAAGCTGCCAAGGCCGAGATTCACGCTCGGCGCGACGGCAAAGACTTGAGGAAAGCCGCGCAGGATTTGCGGCACGAGGAACTCGGCGCTGCCCCAATCATGGGTGATGAAGCTGTAACTCCACATGGCTGCGCCGAAGGAAGCAAGGCCAAACATCATCAGCCAGCGCGTGTCGAATTTGCGTGCCAAGATAATGTAGACCGGCACGCCGAGCAGAGACGCGGCGCCCGTCGAGAAAATCGCAATTCCCGTCTGCCAAGCGCTGAAGCCGCGCACATAACCGAGGAAGAGTGGCGTGAGATAGATGGTCGAGAATATGCCGATTCCGGTGACGAAGGAGAGAATGCAGCCGAGCGCGAAATTCCTGTTGCCGAAGGCACGAAGATCGACGACCGGCCGCGGGAAAGTGAGACTGCGGATCACGAAGAGAAGCCCCGCGATGGCTGAGATCAGCGCGCATTCGCGGATCGTCGCGTCATCCAGCCAGTTCCACCGCGAGCCTTCCTCGAGCACATATTCCAAAGTTCCGAGCGCGAGGGCCATCAACACGATCCCGGGATAGTCCGCGTCCTTGAGAAGCTTGAGATCAGGCTCGTCTATACGCACGAGAAGCGGCACCAGTGCCGTGATCACAAGCCCCGGCAGGAGGTTGATGTAGAAGAGCCAATGCCAGTTGAGCGTGTCGGTGATGAAGCCGCCGATTACCGGCCCGAGCGTCGGCGCGACGGAGGCGATCGTGCCGATGACGGCCGCGGAATAGACGCGGCGCGGCCCTTGGAAATAGTGGAAGGAGGAGGTGAACACCGTCGGGATCATGGAAGCGCCAAGCAGGCCCTGGAGGGCGCGAAACACGATCATGCTTTCGATATTCCAGGCGAGGCCGCAAAGCATGCTTGTCACCGTGAAGCCGGCGGCCGACGCCGTGAAAAGCCAGCGCGTGGAGAAGACGCGGGTCAACCAGCCCGAGAGCGGGATCATCACGATTTCGGCGATGAGGTAAGCGGTCTGCACCCAGCTGATCTCGTCCTGTGCGGCCGACAAGCCCCCGCCAATGTCCTGGAGCGATGAGGCGACGATCTGGATGTCGAGGAGGGCGATGAACATGCCCACGCACATCACCACGAAGGGCAAAAGGCTCCGTACGAAGCCTGAATGAGAAAAGGTCGTGGGTGAGTTCATCGCAAGCTCCCTGACTTCGAGCCCGTATCGACGCTCACGCTCGTCGAAAGCCCGGGCCGGAGCGCGTGAATCTCAGGGTCGCTCGCATCAAGCTCGATGCGCACGGGAACGCGCTGCACGATTTTGGTGAAGTTGCCGGTCGCATTTTCGGGCGGGATGACGCTGAAAATTGCGCCCGTGCCGGGGGAGAGGCTCAGCACGCGGCCGCGAAAGACGTGGTCCGGCAAGGTGTCGGCGACCACGGCCACGCTTTGCCCGGGAGACATGTGGCGGAGCTGATCCTCCTTGAAATTGGCATCCACCCAAAGGTCGCGGCCCGGAATGACGGTGACGAGGTAAGCCCCTCCGGAAACATAGGCGCCGGTCTGGGCCGCGCGATTGCCGATATAGCCCTCGATGGGCGATCGGATTTCAGTGTAGCCGAGGTTCAGCTCGGCCGTGCGCAGGTCGGCTTCGGCTTCCGCGACGGCGGCTCGCGCCTCTCCGATTTGCGCATCGAGGACGCCTAGTTGCTGACGCGCGGCATCGAGCGCAGCCTTGGAAGCGGCGACGGCGGATTGGGCGACCGCGTTCGAGGCCAGGGCCCTTTGCGCATTCTGCTGCGAGCCGGCGCTTGTCTGCGCGAGTTGGCGGTAGCGGGCGTCCTCTTCGCTGGTGAACACGGCCTGCGCCATCTTTGCCCCAACATCGGCCTCGGCCGCGTGAATGGTCGATTGCTGCAGAAGCTCTCTTGCGGTCAGGCTCGCGAGCGTCGCTTGCCGCTGCGCCACGATCGCGGTGGCGCGATCGAGGGCGGCGCGGAAATCGCGATCGTCGAGTTTGATGAGCGTCTGCCCCGCGCTCACATGGTTGTTATCGGCGACGAGGATCTGCGAAACGAACCCGGCCACATGCGGGGAGATCGGTGTGACGTTGCCACCCACATAGGCATCGTCGGTGGTCTCGAGGAAGCGCCCTACATTCCACCATTCATAGCAGTAGCGAGCCGCGCCCACGACAATAAGGCCCGCGAGCCCGGCCATCAAAAGCCATTTGAGGCTCTGTCTCGATAACGTCTTCGCAGGGAGCGTTGCGGCCGTACGTTCAAGGGCAATCCCGCTCATGGCGGCTTCCTAAAAAACGCGTATACGCCTATTGCGGACTCTCGATCAAAAGCTCCGTGAGAAACGGCGCCTAGATCAGCCGCCGGCGGCAGCGACCTCGGGAAGCTCAGTGTCGGAAACTTCGAAAAGAAGAGCGCGAAGACCCTCGGTCCGCTCGACGCCGAAGGTCCTGGCGAATTCCGCTTGTGCCTTGCCCCATCCTTTGCGCGCCGCGTGGAGCCGCTCGACGCCGGAAGGTGTGATGCTGAGCTCCTTGCTTCGCCGGTCCGTGCGACCCGGCAAGATGCTGAGCAAGCCTTCGCGCTCGAGCGGCAGAATGTTGCGGCCTAGCGTGGTGCGGTCCATGACGAGCTCGTCGGCCAAGACATTGATCGTCATCGGGCCAAGCCGTTTGAGCTTGATGAGGATCGAGAACTGCGTCGTCCGCAAGCCGGTCGATGCGAGATGCTGGTCGTAGAATTGCGTGATGTGCCGGGCTGCCTGGCGCACCGCCAGGCAGGTGCATTGATCCGGTCCGGGAAGAAAGTCGCTCGACATGAAAACGCCTCGTCCTTGGTCCTGCCCAATATACGCGCATATACGCTTATGTCAAGACCTGCCGAACCGGGTCATAGGGGCGCGTCCCCTGCTCGAGCGCGAGGTCTATCGGCGGAGCCTCTATGAATGGGGTTTGGGCGGTTTCCGTCATGACGACACAGTCTTGGTCGGCAAGACGCCGGAGGTGCTCACGAAAGCGCCGAAGGACCTTGCAAGCCAGACTATCAACTAAGCAACGGCACTTTTCCGAGCGGTCCCGATCTTGAAGGAGGCCCTGCGGTCATGGGCTCGTCGCGCTTTCCAATTCGCCAACGAGACGGTTTCAACGAAACAATGCGTCGCATATCATCGGCCGATGAAGCAGGGAGGCAGAGATGGATCTGAAACTGAATGGTTTACGAGCTCTTGTGAGCGGCGGCACAAAAGGGATCGGGCGCGCCATCGCCGATACGCTCGCCGGCGAGGGCACGGATGTGGCGATTTGCGCGCGCAACGCCGAGGAGGTGAAGGCGACGGCGGCCGAGCTCAACAAGAAGGGTGTGCGCGCGCTCGGCCACGTGGTTGATGTCGCCGACGGCAAGGCCTTGCACGCCTGGGTCGAAGCCGTTGCCGCAGCATTTGGCGGCATCGATATCGTCGTGGCCAATGTGAGCGCGCTCGCGATCAGCGGCGATGAGGAGGGATGGCGACGCGGGTTCGAGGTCGATCTCATGCACAGCGTGCGCCTGGCGAACGCGGCCATGCCCTGGCTGGAAAAGAGCCAGGCGGCCTCGATCGTCACCATATCGAGCGTCAGTGGTCGGGAAATCGATTTCGCCGCCGGGCCCTATGGAGCATTCAAGGCGGCGCTCATCCATTACACGCAAGGATTGGCGCATCAGCTCGCCGGCAAGGGGATTCGCGCGAACACGGTTTCGCCTGGCAACACTTATTTCGAAGGCGGCGTGTGGAACAAGATCAAGGATGGTAATCCGGAGCTTTATCGAACGGCTTTGGCGCTCAATCCGACAGGACGGATGGGAACGCCGCAGGAAATGGCCAATGCGGCGGTTTTCCTTGCTAGCCCGGCCGCGAGCTTCGTCACGGGAACCAACCTCGTGGTCGATGGAGCACTGACGCGTGGAGTGCAGCTTTGAGAAGGGTGGCTTTGCGCAGGCCACGAGGGTTTGTTGAGACAGAGGGAGCGAAAATGAGTGAGCCGGCATGGATCAAAAATTCGATCTTGGCGAGGCGCGGCAGCGCCGGTAAAAAATCTGGAAGCCATCACAGCTTGAGCGAGGCGAAGCAGGGGAAGTTCCACTACGTCTACGGCCCCTATGCCGAACCCGTGCTGGAGATTGAGCCCGGGGACAGCATCTCGGTCGAAACGCTGGATGCATTCGGTGGCGCGCTCAAATCCGAGCGGGATAAGCCGAGCAAGAAATTGCAATTCCCATATCTCAACCCGCAAAGCGGGCCTATCTCCGTCAAGGGAGCCGAGAAGGGCGATTGCCTCGCGGTTTTCATCAAGGGGGTCGAGACCCGCGGCGCGCAACCGGCCGGCACGACGTGTCTGGTGCCGGAATTCGGCGGGCTCGTGAGCACGAGCGCGACCGCGATGCTCCATTCCCCGCTTCCCGAGCGCGTGAAGAAGATGCGGATTGACAAGGCGGGCGTGCATTGGAACGAAAAAATCGTGCTCCCCTATGAGCCCTTCATCGGAACCATCGGGGTCTCGCCCGAGATCGAGGCGATCTCATCGCTCCAGCCCGATTACCATGGTGGCAACATGGACCTCCCCGATATCGGGCCTGGCGCCATCCTCTATTTGCCGGTCCACACGAAGGGCGCCCTTCTTTATCTCGGCGACTGCCATGCGACCCAAGGTGACGGCGAGTTGTGCGGCGTCGCTGTCGAGCAAGCCGCGACGGTGACCGCCCGCGTTGACTTGATCAAGGGTTGGAGCTTTGCCTGGCCGCGTCTCGAGACGGAAAGCTTCATCATGACGATCGGAAGCGCCCGCCCGCTCGAGGATGCGGCGCGGATCGCCTATCGCGAACTCATCCGCTGGATGGTCGCGGATTACGGTTTCGAGGAGCTCGACGCCTACTTGTTCCTCACCCAGGCGGGACGCATCCGGCTCGGCAACATGGTCGATCCGAAATATACGATCGGCGCTTCGGTGCTGAAAAAATACGTTTGCGCGTAGGTGGCGGCTTCGGCGAGCGCGGACCCCCATTCGTCGCTCGGCCGGAGCGCCGCCTGCCCGCGCCAGGATGAATTTATTTTTCTTTCATCGCGGCGATCGCGACCGTGTTCGTCCAGAAATCTCCGTCGGCGGTCCGCGTCTTCAGCTTTTCCGCCACTGCAGGATCTGTCTCGGCCGTGAAGCGCAAAAGGGCCTCGATCTGTGGCGATCCGAATTCGCCCTTGTGCGCAACACCGGTTTTCATCGCTTCGACAGCCGTCAGCAACGCTTCCGGCGGTTCTTTGGCAAAGAACTTACGCTGTATCGCACCAGCGACTTCCGCCGAATCCTGCAAGACCCTTTCGCTTGCGGCGTCGAGCGCGCGCGCTGCCTTCACCGCAAGCTCGAAGCGTTCTCCCGTCAACGGCTTCTTCGCAACGAGCGCGAGGAACGGCAGGTCGTTCACGCCGGGCAATTCCGTGCCGACCCGAATGAAAATCTTGCCGGTGCCCGCTTTCTCGGTGAGGTAGCCTTCGGGTGGCGAGAGGAGGAAAGCGTCGATCTGCTCATGATCGAGCGCCGCATGGATCGCCGGAGGCGCACCGATGAGGGCTACTTTGACGTCGTTTGCCGGATCGAGCCCAGCCTGACCGACGAGCCAGCGCGCAAGGCGATCTTGAGTGCCACGCACGGCGCTCACTCCGATGATTGCGCCTTTGAGCGCCTCGATCCGTTTCTGCAAAGGATCGGAGGGGCTCACGCGATTGCGCTCGAGGAAGGCATTCGAGACGACGAGCTCGAGCGACATTTGCGACATCAGCGCGTAGACGAGCACGAAATCCTGGCCCTTGGCGATAGCGACGAGTGCGGTATCCGTGCCGACGGCCGCGAGATCGATGTCGCCGGCATCGAGCGCCGCGAGCACTGTCGGATCGCCGCCAGGGATTGCCGTCCATTTCAGGTCGATTCCTCGCGGCTTGAAGGTGTCGAGCGCTCGCGCGGCCCAGATCGGAAGGAAGCTCACTGAAGTCGTCGCCTGGCCGATGCGCAAGCTCGCGCTTTCTTGCGCGTCGACCGATGAAGCGCCCAAGCTTGCGAGCACCAGGAACGTAAGCAAGGTCAATCGGGACCAAAGAGCTTGCATCGACGATTTACCCTCAGCCTTCCGGCTGCTCCTGCGTGGATGCGGGTTGCCAGCGCAAGAGCCGTCGCTCAAGTCGCGACGCGAGCATATTGGCGGTGATGACGAAACCGAGCAACACGGCAATCCCGGCGAAGACGCCCGCGGGATCGTAGGTGGAGGACGCCTCATGGATGAAAAGGCCAAGTCCTTGAACGGAGGACGTGAACTCGCCCACGATCACTCCGATAACGGCGTAGGGTATGGCCATGCGCATGCCCATGATCACGAAAGGCGCGGCCGCCGGCAAATAGACGTGACGGGTAAGTTGGCGCTCATTCGCGCCCATGATCATGGTGAGCCTGACGAGCTCGGCGTCCACGCCGCGCACGCCCATATAGACGTTGTAGAAGACAAGAAAGAAGACCATGGCGGCGGCAAGCGCGACCTTTGACCAGAGGCCGATACCGAACCAGATAATGAAGAGTGGCGCGAGCGCGATCTTCGGAACGCCATAGAAGGCCATGACATAAGGTTCGAATATTCGGGCGAAACGTGGCGCTCGCCCAAGCGCATAGCCAGCGACCACGCCGCAAGCGACGCCAGCCGCGTAACCGAGCACAAGTTCCTCAGCAGTCACGGCAAGGTGGGGGAAGATTTCGCCCGAGGCGAACATCTCATAGAGGCGATGTGCAATGTCCGAGGGACGGCTGATGTAGATGGAGCGGATGATGCGATCGGAAGCCCATTGCCAGAAGATCAACAAGGCAAGCCCAGGGAAAAATGGCAATGCACGGTGGAGGAGCCGGTGGCGCCGACGTTTTCCTGCAACCAGCGCTCCTTTTTCACAAGACGTTTGTTTGCCTATGACTCTTCCCTTCTTGAAAGAACCGCCTGCCCGAGCTCCGATTTGAACACCGTCCAGAGCCGATCATAGATCTCCGTGAAACCTTGTGTTCGGAACGGCTCGAACACATTGCGGGGACGTGGCAAGTCGATCGCAAGGTCGACCTTGACCGTCGCTGGCCTTCGGCTCAGCACGACGACATTGTCGGCGAGCAAGATCGCTTCGGTCAGGTCGTGGGTGACGAAGATAATCGTCGATCCCTCGCGGCTCCACAAGCGCTGCAGATCGTCCTGCATAAGCATGCGAGTTTGCGCGTCGAGCGCACCGAACGGCTCGTCCATGAGGACGAGCTCGGGCCCGTAGATCAAGATGCGCGCGATCGAGGCCCGTTTCTGCATGCCACCCGAGAGCTGATGCGGGTAGTAATTTTCAAAGCCTTCGAGGCCGACCGCCGCAATGATCTCGCGCCCACGTCTTTGACGATCTTTCGGCGCCACATGTGACAAGAGCAAAGGGAGCTCGATGTTTTCGGCCAGCGTCTTCCAAGGCAGGAGCTTCGCTTGCTGCGGCACAAGACCCACGCTTCGGTTGAGTCCTTCGACCGCGCGACCGTTCTGGCGCACCGTTCCGGAGGTCGGCGCGAGCAGACCCGCCGCTAGTTGAAGGAGCGTGCTCTTGCCGCAGCCGCTCGGGCCGACGATCGCGGTGAAGCGTCCTTGTTCAACCGCGAAATCGACCCGATCGAGGACGCGGAGCATCGCCTTACCTCCCGGGTCCGGGAAGTCCTGGACGATGTTTGAGAACTCTAATCGAGGAGTGGGCGCCCGGCGCTCATGCGAGGGAGGTGGCGTGGTCATCCTGAAAGCTGTTGCAAGCTTTGACCGGCAGAGCGTGCGATCATGATTGGGACACGGATCGAGGCGCGGTTCTTGCGGACCACTGGAATGTCTTTCGCCTGATGCATGCGGCGCCTCAACCGCGCTTGACGTTCCAGAACACCGAGGCTCGGCGCCCCGAGCGTCGTCGCCGCAAGAGCGGAGGCAAGGAAGGTGCGTCGCTTCATCTGATCCTCCCTTGGCGTCCCTTGGATTATCTTCGCGACTCTGCGCCACGATCATGCGCGCTTCATGCCGAGGTCGCTCACCCATCGAAGCGGTAATAGCGCGCCGCATTGTCGTGGAACAGATCGCGTTGCTCTTGCACCGAAAATCCTTCGATGATGTTCTTGAAGCGCTCGCAACTGTCCTGAAAGGTCATGTTGCGACGCCCGACCGGGTAATCGCTCCCAAACATTGCGCGCTTTGTTCCGAAGGCCTCGATGCAGGTCATGACTGTTTTGCGCAGCGCTTCGACGCTTCGATCTTGGCCGTAGGCGCCGAAATTTGACAGCTTGATCGCGACATTCTCGCGGCGGCCCATGAGAGCCAATCCTTCAGTCCAACGCGCGAGACCTTCAGCATCGCGATCGACCGGCGTGCCGCAATGGTTGATCACGATGATCTGATCTTGAAAACTGTCGGCGAGGCGCGCCACGTCTTGCGCCTGGAATGGGTTCATGAGGAGCTCGAGGATGAACCCATGTTTGTGCAAATGGCTCAAGCCTTGCCGCCACGCGGGATCGTCGAGAAGGCCCGCTTGCGTCCAGCATTTGACCGGATCGGGATGCCAGCGGACAATTTCGCGGATGCCGACCACGCTCTCGCGCTCCGCGAGCGCCTCGAGCGAGGCTGCCGCCTGGGCTGACTTCAAGGGCGCCCAGCCGATCGAACGCGAAGCGATGCGGCCGGGCCGCGCAAGGCCTTCCAGCCATTCAATCTCTTCGATCGGCGGCCTCGTACGGTCCCATGCAGCTTCGACATAGACGGATCCCACCACATTTTGAGGTCCGATGTCGGCGATGAAATCATCCACCAGATAGTTCTTGCGCATGTAGGCGATATCGCCGAGCGCTTTGATGGCGCTGTCATCCGAAGTGAGCCAAGGGTGGCGGCCAAGGGAGAGATCCCACAAGTGGTGATGGGCATCGATGATTGGCCCCTGATACCGGCTGTTCATGAGGAAGCACCCTGTTCCAACCAATTGGTTCTGCTGAAGACGTCGGTTAGGATCGCCTTCGGAGCCATCCAACTTCGATGATCGAAACTCCGGGCTAGCAAGCGCTACCTCGTTTTTTGCCATGGCCGGGAGACGCGCGGCGGCGAGCTCATCGCCGCGTTGGAGTCGAGCGAGAGGTTGGGATTCCAGAACGGATCGCGCTCGAGCATCTGTCCCCACCGTTCGCGCATATGCGCAATTTCCAAGTCGACCTGAGTGGGATTGTCGACCTGAGTGGGATTGCTGCTGCTGGAGGTCGCGGGAATATCGGCCTTTCGGCGATGAAGTCGAGCATTCGGCGTCCACATGATGCGATAGCCGGCCCTGCGAAGACGCAGGCAGAAATCGATGTCCGTGAAGCTTGGCGCAAGCTTGCTTTCGTCAAAGCCGCCCACGGCGTCGAATGCGGCGCGCGCAACCGTCATGCACGCCCCGCTCACGCAAGACATCTCCTGGGTCAGCAACAGCTTGCCGAAATACCCCGGCGCGGCCGCCGACATTCCGGAAATAGGGCCAGCCAGCTGATTGAGCCCGAGAACCGTGCCCCCGAACCACGTCTTTCCGTCGGCCGAGCGAAGCTTTGCACCCACAGCACCGGTTCCTGGCTGCCTTGCGAGCAATACCATTTCCTTGAGCCAACCGGGGTCGGCCGCGAGCACGTCACTTTCGAGAAACAAAATAATTTCACCTGATGTGCGGCGGACCGCCTCGTTGACCGTCCTTGCCAAACCGACGGGGTTCGAATTTCGAACCACTCGTACCCCACGCTTCTTCAGCATCTCGGTCGGCAGCCTTCGCGCACTGGCACTCGAGTCGATGACGACAACCTCCATATCGGGATAGTCGGTTTTTTCGTGAAGGCCCTGCAGAAAATCGGCGAGCAACTCCGGATCCTTGCGCAGGGTTGCAACGATGCTGACGCGCGGCCATTTCGCGGGGCTTGCGCGTATGACGCGATGGCAATTGTAGCCGGCATCGCCCACGCTCGCTTCGATGCCCAGCCCCGCGAGCTGTTCCTGGATGGCCCGTCGCGCGGCGTCGACCGCCCGCTCTATTTGGGTGGAAGAAAAGGTGGTCGCGCCCGGATACACGCGCCAGTGATAGAGAACATGGGGTAGGTGGACCACGGGACCCATCGTGACGGCGGTTGCGCGTAGGGCCAGGTCGTAATCCTGGCTGCCCTCGAATCCGAGCCGAAACCCGCCGAGCTCTCGCACCAGAGACGCTCGATAAACGCCGAGATGGCTGAGGAAGTTTTGTCCGTAAAGGAGCTCGGGATTCCAATCCGGCTTGAAATAGGCCCCGTAACGTCGCCCTTTTGCATCGAGCTTGTCCTCATCGGAGTAGAAGACGTCGGCTTGTGGATGACGATTGATCGCATCCGCCAGCATGGCGAGTGCGTGAGGGGCCAAAACGTCGTCATGATCGAGGAGGACGAGGAAATCGCCAGTCGCGAGCGCCAGCGCCGAATTGCTTGCAGCGGAGATGTTGCCATTCTCCTTTCGGAACTCGAGTTTTATGCGTGGCTCGCTCCGCGCTGCTCGCTCCAGTATCTCCCGAACATGAGGTTGGGGTGAGGCATCATCCGCGATGCACAATTCCCAATCATCGTAAATTTGCCCCTTTACCGAGGCGATCATCTCGGAGAGCTCCTTGGCCGGCGTCTGATAGACAGGAACAAGGATCGAGAATTTCGGTTTTCGCGCAAGCGCCGCTAGGAAT
>JAFBAS010000160.1 GCA_019247605.1 Hyphomicrobiales bacterium | reverse complement strand
CCGAGCGAAGGGCGCGTCGATCTCGCCGGCGAGGATGTGACGCGGCTTCGCCCCGATCAGCGTGTGCGGCGCGGGCTTGCGCGCACCTTCCAGATCAATCAGCTTTTTCCCGAGATGACACCGCTCGAGGCGCTGGCGCTCGCGGTGTCGGAACGGCAAGGCGGCGGGAACGATTGGTGGCATCGCGTCGGCGCGGGCACCCTCGTCGAGGAGGTGGCGGGGATCGCGTCGCGCTTTCGCCTCGCGGATGTGCTCGACGAGCAAACCTCGAGCCTCGCTTACGGCAAGCAGCGGCTTCTCGAGATCGCGCTCGCCTTTGCCTGCAAGCCGCGCGTGCTTCTCCTCGACGAACCGGCGGCGGGCGTGCCGCAGGCCGAGCGCGCCGAGCTCATCGATGCCGTCGCCGCGCTGCCGCGAGAGGTCGCGGTGCTCTTGATCGAGCACGACATGGACCTCGTCTTCGCTTATGCGGACCGCATTTCGGTGCTTGTCGACGGCGCGCTTCTGACGCAAGGCACGCCCGACGAGATCGCCAAGGATGCGCGGGTTCGCGCCGTTTATCTCGGCGAGGCGCCGCATGGTTGAGACCGCCCGCCATGGCTGAGCTTCTCGTTCTCGACCGCCTTCACGCAGGCTATGGCGAGGCGATCGTCATTTCCGACATCTCGCTTAAGCTCGAAGAGGGCCGTTCGCTCGCCGTGCTCGGCCGCAACGGGGTCGGCAAGACGACGCTCGTGAATTCGATCATCGGCGTCACGCGTCATCGCGGCGGGCGCGTGGTTCTCGCGGGGCGCGACCTCACGCGGCTTTCATCCGATGAGCGAGCGCGCGCAGGGATCGGCTGGACGCCGCAGGAGCGCAACATCTTTCGCTCGCTCACGGTCGAGGAGAATCTCACCGCGGTCGCACGCACGGGGAAGTGGACGGTGGCGCGCATCTTCGAGATGTTCCCACGCCTTCGCGAGAGACGCGGCAATTACGGCAATCAGCTTTCGGGCGGCGAGCAGCAGATGCTCGCGATCGGCCGCGCGCTCGTGCTCAATCCCAGGCTTCTCCTGCTCGACGAGCCGACTGAAGGTCTCGCCCCCGTAATCGTCGAGGAACTCTTGCGCGCCTTGCGCCGCATCATCCGCGAGGAGGGCCTGTCCTGCATCGTGATCGAGCAGCACGCAAAGAAAATCCTCGGCGTGACCGACGGGGCCATCATCCTCGAGCGCGGTATGATCGTGCATGCGGCGGAGAGCGAGGCGCTCGCGGCCGACACGGCAACGCTCGATCGTTATCTCGGGGTGACGGGGAAAGGGTGAGGACGCAGGGTTCGCTGTTGACCGACGCGCGCCTGCTATCCCGGTGCATTCACTTCGTGAGGCCGCCATCGGACTCAAGGCGCAAGCAGCCCAATTTGCTGCTACTTTGGGTTGGGACTCAATCAGCTTCGAAGGGACACGCCGGCCACTCCACTTCCCGGAAATTGGGCCTGCCGGAGGGTGGCTCGATCGAGTTTTGCGACCATGCGAGGACTTTGCAAGGAGGCACCCCATGGATGATGACGCCAAAGTGCTTGAACGCATCTACGATCGCTTCAACGCGCGGGACATAGACGGCGTGTTGAGTGTGCTCACCGATGACGTCGTGTGGGCCAACGGCATGGATGGTGGCTACGTCCATGGGCGAGAGGCCATACGCGAGTATTGGACGCGTCAGTGGAGCCTGGTCAGTCCTCACGTGGAGCCTGTGGCCTTTCATCGAACCGCGGATGGCGCGATCATCGCGGAAGTCCACCAATCCGTCCGCGATCTCGAAGGCAAACCGCTCGAGGGGCAGAGCCACGGGCTTAAAGACAAGACAGTCGGACACGTTTTCCGGTTTCGAGAGGGAAAGGTGGCTCGCTTCGACATCAAGGATGCTGCTGACTAAGCCTCAGCTTGGTCGTTTTGGCAGGGTGCCTTGCTGGAAGTGTTCAAGGCTGGGGGCCTCGAAGTGAACCCAGGCGTGTCTCGACTGCTCGAAAATTGATTTGACGGGCGCTGGGAATTTCGGGTCTGCCAACGCGCCAACCGCAACACCGATCATGGCGGGTAGGTTGTCGGCTTTCCAATAAACGGATGAGCCGCAGTTTGGACAAAAGTAGGCGTGGACCTTCCCACCGCTCGCCGAGGTGCGTGTGAACTCCTTTGCGTTTCCAGAGATCGTGACGGCCTCCGCGGGATAAAAAGCGCCCACGCCGAACGGGGCGCCGGTTCGGCGCTGGCAATCGATGCAGTGGCAGGCAATGACCAGCTTGGACGGCCCTCGCAGCGAAAGCGCAATCGCACCGCAAGTGCATCGAGCATCGCTCATTGAAAAGCCTCCCAATCAGTTTGAGTTTCCTGCGCATGCTTTCGTGAGGCGACGCGGTGCCCGCCTCGGCGCCTCGTCCTCGACGAGCTGCGTAAGGTCCTCTAGGACGAAGGCGCGACGGTCGATCAAAGGGACCATTGCAGCGAATGCTGGACGAAGGCGTCATGTCGCGCCCCCGCGCTTTGCCCTAAGCATACAGGCATGAGGTCGCGACGGCGAGCCTCGCGTCAAGGCGGCCGGTTCCAACCGGAGACACTGCCGAAAGGCAGGCCCGCAAAGCCCTTGTCGATCCAGGACGCATCTGCTACTCGCCTTCGCCTGCGCGCGGCGGCTCCCCGCCTGCGCCTTGCGGCCGTGGCGGAATTGGTAGACGCGCTAGCTTGAGGTGCTAGTTGGGCAACCAGTGGAGGTTCGAGTCCTCTCGGCCGCACCAGATCAAGGTTGCCGCTTCGTCATGACCGCACTCGTTGCGGTCATCCACGTCTTCCTTGCCGTTTGGAATGGCAAAGGCGTGGATGCGCGGGCCAAGCCCGCGCAGGACGCCTCGGACATGGATGCATCCCCCTTCACTTTCGCAGTCGATCACCCGCCCGTGAGCGCCTTCGCGCCGGCGTCGTAGACGCCGTCGATCGCCTTCTTGGCATCCGCGTTCGAGGCGCCCTTGGCCTTGTAATAGCCGGTCCATGTCAGCATCGATCCTGTGCCATGGGGGGAGACACGGATCGTCGAACGGTAATTTGCGACGGGAAGCGGGCCCGACACGATCGTGTAGGAGTAGCTTCGATGCTTGTCGTCCCACTTGACGAGCTTCTCGACGATCGCGCCGCCGCCTTTGAGCGAGATCGTGCGTTGCTTGCCGTCGGCGCTGAGCTCGCATTTCTCGGCTGCCGGATGCCAGGTTCCGATCCCGCAAAAATCGCCGACCTTCTTCCAGAGCGCATCGGGTGAAAGCGAGGACGGCGCGGAAAGCTTCGATTCGAGAGCGAACGCGGATACGGTCGAGGCGGCGAGCGTCGCGAGCGCGACGGCAGGCAAGGCAATGCGCATTGGGTTTCCTTCCTCTGGGGGATTATTCGCGAACGATCAGGCAGGATCGTGCTCGCTCCGACTTTGGGGCTATTTAGCCTAATACGCAAGGATCGGTTTCGCGATGTCCGCCTTCGCGGGCATGAGCGGGTTCAGGGAAACGGGCGATTACTCCGCCGCTTCCTTGTGCTTTCGCGCGAAGGTGGGAGCGCGGCTCTTGGGCTTTGCTCGAAGGCGAAGTTCGGTGAGATCGGCCTTCTCGCGCGGCGTGTTGCGCATGATCTGATCCTTGCCGGGCTGGTATTGTTTCGGCACGAAGATGTCTTCGGCGCCGTACCAGGCGGCGGCCTTGAGCGCGAAGCCAGGGTCGGCGAGATGCGGGCGTCCGAAGGCGACGAGATCGGCGCGCCCTGCCGCGAGGATCGTGTTCGCCTGATCGGCGCTGGTGATCGAGCCGACCGCCATGGTGGCGACGCGTGCCTCGTTGCGGATCGCTTCCGAGAAGGGCGTCTGGAACATGCGTCCGTAGAAGGGCCGCGCGAGCGGGGTCGTCTGGCCACTCGACACGTCGACGAGATCGGCGCCGGCCTCGGCGAAGGCGCGCGCGATCGCGATCGCCTCGTGTTCCGCGAGGCCGCCCTCTTGCCAATCTGAGGCGGAGACGCGCACCGACATCGGCTTATGCGCGGGCCAAGCCGCCCGCAACGCGGTGAAGACCTCGAGCGGAAAGCGCAGCCGGTTCTCGAGGCTTCCGCCATATTCGTCCCGGCGCCGGTTCGTGAGCGGGGAAAGGAAGCTCGCGAGAAGATAGCCATGGGCCGCGTGCAGCTCGAGCATGTCGAAGCCGGCGCGTTCGCCGCGCTCGGCGCTCGCGACGAAGGCGTCGCGCACCCGCTCCATGTCGGCGCGCGTCATCTCGCGCGGGATCTGGCTTTGAGGGTAATAGGGAAGGGGTGAGGCCGAGACGATCGGCCAAGCGCCGTGCTCCAGCGGCTCGTCCATGCCCTCCCACATGAGCTTCGTCGCACCCTTGCGTCCGGCATGGCCGAGCTGGAGGCAGATGCGCGCTTGCGAATTCTCATGCGTGAAGGCGACGATGCGCGCGAAGGCTCGCTCTTGCTCGTCGTTCCACAACCCCGTGCAGCCATGCGTGATGCGCGCGTCGGGCGCGACGCACGTCATCTCGGTGAAGATGAGGCCGGCACCGCCCATCGCGAGCGCGCCGTAATGCACGAGATGGAAGTCCTGCGGCACGCCGTCCTTCGCCGAATACATGCACATCGGCGAGACGACTACGCGGTTTTCGAGCGTCATGTCGCGCAAACGCAACGGCTGGAACAGCGGCGGCAAGGGCCGCGCGACATCGAGTTCATGGCCGCCCGCGCGAACCTCGCTCGCGAAGTGGCGCTCGACATCGCGAACGAATTTCGGCGCGCGCAGCTCGAGATTGTCGAAGGTGATCGATTTCGAGCGGGTCATGAGGCCGAAGGAGAAGCGCAACGGGTCCATGTCCCAGAAGCGCTTCACATGCTCGAACCAGACGAGCGAGACATCGGCCGCGTGTTGCGTCTTCTCGACTTCCTCGCGCCGTGATGCCTCGAAGCGATGCAGCGCGCCGGCGATATCGCCGCGTTCGGCGATGAGCGCCTGATGCAGCGCGATCGCGTCTTCCATGGCGAGCTTCGTGCCCGAGCCGATCGAAAAATGCGCCGTCGCCTTCGCGTCGCCGAGAAGGACGACGCGGTCGTCCATCGTCCAGCGCTCATTCCGGATCATCGGGAAGCGCCGCCAAAGCGAACGGTTGGTGATGAGCTTGTGGCCTTCGAGCTCCTCGGCGAACACCTTCTCCATGAAGCGCGCCGAGGCAGCCTCGTCCATCCGGTCGAGGCCCGCTTTCACGAAGGTCTCAGGGTCGGTCTCGAGCACGAAGGTCGAGCGGTCGGCCTCGTATTGGTAGCAATGGGCGATGAAGATGCCGTGCTCGGTCTCCTTGAAGAAGAAGGTGAAGGCATCGAAGCTTCGCGACGATCCCATCCACGAGAACCAGTTCGGCCGCAGATCGACCGCAGTGCCGAAATGCGCCTTGTGGTCCTCGCGCACCCGGCTGTTGATGCCGTCCGCCGCCACGACGAGATCGGATGCGCGCAACTCGTCGAGTGAAGCGATCTCGGCGCGGAAAATGAGCTCGACCCCGAGCGCGCGGGCGCGCTCCTGAAGCAGAAGCAGTAGGGTGCGGCGCGAGCAGCCGCAAAAGCCGTTGCCGCCGATGCGATGCACGGCCCCGTGAATATGGATCTCGATGTCGTCCCAATAAGCAAAGCGGCTCGTGATCGCCTCGTAGCTCTCGGGATCGGCCCGCTCGAAATTGTCGAGCGTCGCGTCCGAGAACACGACGCCGAAGCCGAACGTATCGTCCGCCTGGTTGCGCTCGTGCGCGCGAATGTCGAAGCGCGGAAAGCTCTTCTTAGCGAGGATCGCGAAATAAAGCCCCGCCGGACCCCCGCCGATCACATCGATCTTCATGGGGGCTCCTTTTTGCCCGCGTCTCGTGCCTAAAATCGCTCTGGTGCGAATATATATTTTAATCTTAAAATATTTCGAGATGCAAGAATAGGCGGCGCACGCATCATTCATCGCGCCAGCCGAATGCCCGAGTGTTCACACGGTTTTGTGAATGGGAAGCGGCGCGATCTTCCCGATCTTCGGTGGATAGCTGCTTGCTCGCAAGTTGACGAAATTTTCGCGGGCTACGTAAGTTGCGCTTGCATCGAGGCGTCTGCCGGACGCTAAGTCAAAGGACATTCAGATCCAATTTCCGTTGGCCCTCAGCGCATCCCCCCGACTCGACATCAAGTCGCCAGCCAAGCCCAGATGAAAGACCAGAAATGATGAAGGCAATCCTCACGGCCGCATTCGCGCTGCTCCTCACCTGCGCCGGGGCGCAAGCACAAAATTGCGGCCCGCTTCCGAACCAGTTGACGAACGGCACGACGGCCGACGCCAATCAGGTGATGGCGAATTTCAATAGCCTGCTGACCTGCATCAACAATGTGCAGAACAATCTGCAGAACAACCTGCAAGGCTATCTCGGTGGACTTACGCTCTCGAATGATGCGGGCACGCCGACTACCACGATCGATATGACAGCGGGAGTGGCGATGTCGGATGACGTCACGACTTTGATGAAGACTGTCGCCTTCATCAAGAACGCAAATTCGGCTTGGTCGGCCGGCTCCGGCAATGGTTGCCTCGACACGGGCACGGCGTTGAGTGCCTCGACCTGGTACCATATGTTCGTGATCGAGCGCACGGATACGGGCGTCGTCGACTTTCTATGTTCGACCTCCGCTACGAACCCGGTGTTTCCGACAAACTACTCGAAAAAGCGCCGGATCGGCTCGATCAGGACCGACGCCTCTTCCCATATTCTCGCGTTTTCACAGAACGGAGATGAGTTCATTTGGCTGACGCCCGTTGGCGATGCGAACGTGACGAACTTTCCTATTGCAGGTTTGCTCATAACGCTGACGGTTCCTGTTGGCGTGAGAGTGAATGCTCTCTTCAGGGCTTCGGTTGGCCAAGGGGCCGGAGTGCTGATTACGTCTCCCGATGAGAACCCCCAGACATATAATGCACCACTTGGAAACGTGAACACCAACGGAGGTGGATCAGAGGGAATAACCTTAAACGTCAGAACCAATGCCGGCGCCCAAGTCAGGGCCATTCCTTCGGCTTCTTCCGGGTCGCTTTTGCAACTGGCGACTTATGGCTGGATCGATACGCGCGGTCGCTTCAACTGATGGTGCGAGCGTCGCATTTCACAGCGTTCGGAAAGCTCCCGAGATGAAGAAAACTATATGCCGCATCGGCAAGCGAATGGATTGTAGACGCGTCTTCGTCACCGGATTGATGTTGCTCGGCTTCTCAGGCCTTTTGGGGGCCAATACGGCGCACGCGGCCAATGGCTCGGTGACCTACACATATGACGCGCTCGGTCGAATAAGCACGGCGAGCTACGACACGGGCGTCTTCATCATCTACACTTATGACGCCAATGGGAACCGCCTTTCTCAAATCATCAACGTGAACAGCACGACCGGTACATGGGGCGCCTTCAATTGGGGCGCGGCGCTTTGGTGAGCGGAGGCGCCGCTTCACTCACTCCCCGTCAAATCTCACGCAAATTCGTTTCACGGAGAAATCCGGCATGGGCCCCTTGGCAGGTGTCATGAAGCATAGGACTCGGATGCCGACGGCGGCCCTTATGCGCCTCTTGTTGGCTTTGGTCGTGAGCTTGTCGATGTTGTGCGCGATCTCGCCACGACCTGCGCGCGCGCAAATGGCAGTGAGAGCGGAGCGGATCGGGATCGCGGAAGCCGACCGCGTGTTGCGCGCCCGCATGCCTGCGGTGCCACTAGCCGGGAGCGCCGGGCCCGCGCTTCCGCCGCGTGCCCAGCTCGCCGGTGGAGCCGTGGCGCCAGCTCCCTTCGCGGCAACGGGGTGTGCATCGAGCTCGACGCTCCCGGTCGAGATCGTAACGCTCGCCTCCTCGCTCAAATGCGACCCCGATCTCATCTTCGAATATGTCTATAACAATATCGAATTCGAGCCTTTATTCGGCAGTAACAAGGGCGCGCTCGGCACGTTGCTCGATCAGCGCGGCGACGATATCGATCAGGCGCAGCTCTTCGTTGCACTGCTCAACGCGGCGGGAATCACGCAAACGAGCTATCAATTCGGATTGATCAGCGTCACCGGAACGACGACGATCCCAACCTCCACTTGCACCGCCAATGTGCTGGCGCCGGCGCCAGGCTGGCTCGGTGTCAAGAATGACACCTTCGCGATTGTCGCTCTGCTTAATAGTGGTGGAATACCCGGCGGGTCATTCACCTTCAACACCAGTGACGGGACGCTGCTCTGCCTCCAGGTCGCACATGTGTGGGTCCAAGTTAACCTCGGTGGAACAAACTACGTCTTCGATCCGAGCTTCAAGCAGCATACCCTCTCCACGGGCCTCGCCAATCTCGGCACGATCTTCGGCTATAGCCAATCTCAATTTCTTAGCGATGCGGGCGGCACGATCGATAGCGTTTCGATCTCCAACATCAACCGCACCAAGCTCCGTTCCGATCTCACGGGTTACGCGAACAACCTTATCGGCTACATCAAGGGCAACAATCCGGCATTCACGCTCAACGACATCATCGGTGGCAAGACGATCATTCCCCTGACCGGCTCGCCGATCCGGCAGACGAGCCTGCCCTATCTTTCGCCAACTCAGCCCCAGGGCTTTCCGGAAAATCTCGGGCCGACCATCCCGAATTTTTTGCGGACCTGCATGGCGATCACGTTGCCCATCTCGGGCGCCGTGCCGACAACTTGCGCAAATGCGCAGCCAAATCCCATGGGATGCGCGGCGCAAACGTCGGCCCCAGGTTCGCAGACGATCGTCCTATTCACGGATCAAACTTACGGGCAGCGAATCACGGTCTTCTCGGTGCCCGACCCCAACACGCAGGGAAACGTCACCCCCACCCTTCTCGTGAACGGTGTGCCACCAGCCACTGGCGTAAACATAGGCGACTCGACGCCCGCGGGTACCCAGTGGGCCATTAATGTGGCGATCACCCATCCCTTCGGGTCGTCGTTCACTGCCCCCAACCAATGTCAGAACTTGACGGTTACCGCGGGCGGTTCCTTCCTCATCTCGGCTGGGTGGGGGCAAGTGGGGCGCGGCATGGTCGAGAAGCACCGCCAGCTCCTGGCCCAAGCGATCGCGGTTCCAAACGCGAACCTCGCATCCGAGCCGGTTCTCGGTGAGAGCCTCGCGGTGATCAGCTATAATTGGCTTGCGGAGAATGCGTCACAGCAGCAGATCGGCGATCGGATCGGCCAAGTGACTTCGCAGTATACTCACGGCGTCGGAATTACGGGCCAATCGGCAATCCAGGGTCAGAATCTTCAGGGGCCATATGTCGATTTGCCGTTAAATTTTATCGATGTCACTCCGCAAACTTGCTTTCCGCAGCAAATTTGTCGGATTCCCCCTAGTGTATTCCTTACCCATTCGGGAACATCGAGCTCACTCGAATCGGCGGTCCTCGAGCAAACCCAGGCACCGGCACCCAACATAATTGCATCTTCGACCATAAGATTAGTCGACATGAATGCCGCGACGGGCGCGAAGACGTTCTTCGCTGACGGAACCACCGCGGCAGGTGTCCAGACCTATTTCAACACGATACTTCCAAACCTGATCGGGTATGCGCAGTCGGATTTAAGTTCCATCGCCAATTTCATTTCAAAAGATGGAACGTCAACTGGAGCTCCTACGGGATTCCAAGTGCTGCTACCCGCGACGGGAAATATCTCCGTGCGCAGTTGGCACGGCGCCGGCTACACCGCGACTCAGCAGGTCAATACCACGACGCAGAGTGCTATAACAGCGACCCAAAAAATCAGCGGCGGGCTCAGTGGTGGCTTCAGCGGAACGGATATACCACCCGACGAGAACTCGAATAACACCAACGTAACCATTCCGACGCCTCCCGCCTCGTCCGATGTCCCGACCGTGGTCAATACGCAACCGACACCGAGCAACGCCACGGTCAATGACCCGGTGGACGCGATCACCGGCGCCAATATCTACACGCATTCGGACATCGTCACCGGGGGAGGGGTATTTCCCTATTCGCTGCCTTTTGCCCGCACCTATCGGTCTTCGGCGAACATGTCCGATATCGGCGTGGGGAAAGGCTGGACGCATAGCTATAGCCTCTCGGCAACGACGGACAGCGACCCTTATGAGGGAATGGGCGCGAGCTCGCCGATCAATGCGGCCTCGGCGATCGTCACGATCTTCGTCTCCCAGGATTTGCTTAACGGTACTCTCGACGCGCAACACATGACGCTCGCTTGGATGGTGGATCGCTGGTTCACGGACCAGCTCACCAACAATGTCGCCTTCGTGTCGCGCCCCGACACGACCGAGGAATTCGCCTTCCTACCGCATGCCGATGGCGCCGCGAGCCTCAGCTTCAACCCGCCGCTCGGCTCCTCGGTGACCCTCACGGGCCAAAATCTCGGCTCGGCGACATCGACCGGAACGGGAATTCCGACGAGCTTCAACTACGCCACCAAGAACGGCGTCACGCTCGCTTTCGGCCCGACGCCTACCGGATCGACACCTTCCACTCCGATCCCGATTTCGTCCTGGACTTATCCGAACGGCATGAACGTCAATTTCGGCTATAACGCTTCGGGAAACCTCACGAGCGTCAAGAACAATCTCGGGCGTAGCCTCACGCTTTCCTACAATGGCACGCATGTCGCATCGGTCTCGGACGGCGCGCATGCGGCGAGCTTCACCTATTCGGGCAGCGATCTCGCGACGAGCGTCGATCCGCTCGGCTCGCGCACGAGCTATGTGTATGACGGCGCCGATCACCTCACGCAGATCTTCTACCCGTCGAATCCGGGCACTCCCTTCGTCACCAACAATTATGACGGGCTCGGGCGGATCGCGCAGCAGTTCAACGGCAACGGCCAGGCCTCGTCTTTCTTCTTCGCTGGACCGCGAAGCGAGATCGTCGATGCGGCGGGCGATCGGCACATCACCTACCAGACTCCGCGCGGCAAGGTGACGAAGGACGCCTTGGTGCTGAGCCCGAGCTTCGGGGACGTGTTCAACGACACGCCCCAGCAAAACGGCGTCATCAACGTCGCCACGAACCAGTATGACGGCCAGGACCGACTCATCGCCGCGACGGCGCCCGAAGGCGGCATCACGAGCTTTTCCTACTCGCCGGACCTCGAGCACAACGTCGTCCAGGTGACGCAGACGCCGAAGCCCGGCTCGCCGCTTTCACCATTGAGCACGCGCTACACTTACGACCCCATCCACAACAACCCGACGAGCATCACCGATCCGCTCGGGCTCGTGACCGCGCTCGCTTACGATCCGAGCGGCAACCTCATCCGCGCCATCGCGGATCAAGGCGCGCCGCCGCATCTCAACGCCTCGACGAGCTTCACCTATAACGGCTTCGGCCAGGTGCTGAGCCAGAGGGACCCGCTCGGCGTGCTGACGAGCCTCGCCTATGACGGTTTCGGCAACCCGAGCCTGATCACGCGCGATCCCGGCGCGGGCCATCTCAACCAGGTGACGAGGACCGCCTATTCGAGCTTCGGCGACCCGATCTCGGTCACCGATCCGAACGGCCATGACACGACATCGAGCTATGATGCGGATCGGCGGCTCATCGCCACCGTCTCGCCCGCAACTGCCGCCGCGCCCGCGGGCGTGACGACGAGCTTTTCCTACGATCCCGACGGCCGGCTCTTGCAAGCGCAGCAATCGGCGAACGGGAAGGTGCTGAGCAGCGCGAAGACGAGCTACACGCTCTCGGGCAAGCCCGCGAGCACGACGGACGCGAACGGCAACGTGACGCGCTACGCCTATGACGCGGCGGATCGGCTCGTGCGCCTCACCGATCCATTGGGCCGCGTCACGAGCTTCGCCTATGACGCGCTCGGCCGGCGCACCCAGGTGCTCAATCTCGCGATCCAAAGCGCGCCGCTCATCCAGCAGGGCTACACGCCCGACGGGCTTCCCGCGAGCTTGACGGTGGCGCAAAGCAACACAGTCTTCTCGACGACGAGCCTTTCGTATGACGGGCTCGACCGGCTTTCGACGACGACCTATGCGGACATGAGCACCGAGGTGCTCGCCTATGATGCCGACGGCAATGTGCTCTCGCGCCAGACGCGCAAGGGCGATGTCATCGCCTTCGCGTATGACACGCTGAACCGCCTCGTCACGAAGACGGCGCCGGGCGAGCCCGTGGTCACGCTTGCTTATGACCTCAAGGGCCAGCTCATCGGTGCCGGCGACAATAGCGCCGCGATCGTGAGCCCCGTGCCGCCAGCCTCGAGCCTCGTGGTGAACGCGACATATGACGCGCTCAACCGACCGCTCGGATTCTCCTGGAATCCGGCGCCCACGCCCGCGACGGCGCCTGCCGCGTCGAGCGCGAGCTTCGCCTTCCGCTACAGCCTCGCGAACCAGCGAATCGGGCAGACGGCGAGCGACAATAGCTGGTGGGCCTATCCGGCGGCTGTCCCGAGCACGGTGTCGTATACGGCCAACAACCTCGACCAATATACGAGCGTGGGCGGGGTCGCGCCGACTTACGACGCCAACGGCAATCTCACCTTCGACGGCGCCTTCTCTTACGGATATGATGCGGAGAACCGGCTCGTCTCGGCGAGCCAAGGCGGCACAACGATCGGAACTTACGCTTATGACGCCCAGGGAAATCGCAAATCGAAGACCGCCGCCGGCGCGACCACGATCACGCTCATCGGCACCGACAAGCGCGCGCTCCTCGATTATGACGGCACGAGCGGGCAAATCCTGCGCTGGTATGCGTTCGGCTCCGGCCCGAACGACGTGCTCAACCAGATGAACCTTACGGCAAACACCCGCCAGACCTTCATCCCCGACATTCAAGGCTCGGTGCTCGCGAGCCTCGATTCGGGGAGCGGAGCGCTCACCAAGGCCGGCTTCCAGCCTTTCGGTAAGAGCCCGTCGACTTCCGGCACCTTCCGCTACACCGGCGCGCGCATCGATGCGGAAACGAACGGGCTTTATGGTTTTCGGGCACGTATTTATTCGCCGACGCTCGGACGGTTTGTGCAACCTGACCCGATCGGCACGCAGGGCGGGGTAAATCTCTATGCGTATGTGGGGAACGATCCGCTGAATGCGACCGATCCCACGGGGTTGGTGCAGGAGCCGACCGAAGGCACGGAAGGCGGTGGATTAATCGGTGCTGCGACGCCAACCGTCGCGCCTACCGCTCCCATTGTGTCTTTATCGAATAACGGCGGCTTGGGGCCAGTAAACCAACTGGCTTCGAACCCGCTACCAACCAATGCAACACTGACAGTTACGCCTCTTCCCACGACATTGGGGGGAAGCAGTGTTCCACAACTGTCGCAGGCGCAACAAGGCTTAACCGGGGCTGGGAATGTTCAATTCGCCTTTAGTGTCCCAAATGGTGTCACCGGGCCAATTCAGGCCAATAATGATTTTCAACTTGTGGCCGGGGATGGGACGCCGGGAAGCAATCAAGCGCAGAATGCGCAAGTCGATGCTGTCGTGCGAATTCTACGTCTTACGCCGGATCAGCGCCAGCAGTTGCACTTCGAAATATCAGGACAAAATTATGGCTTTCAGGAGATATTGCGGACTGCCAAAGATATGTTCGGAAAGTGAGCTTTGTCATGAACGTTAAAGACGCTTTCCTCCCCCTATTGGGTGAACTCGTTTGGTCGGTCCATAGAGGCCATGGGACGTTTTTGACCATGGAGTTCGGCCTTCCACATCGCATTATAAGGGAGCCAATCGTTGCCTCAAAGGAAGCTTCAGCCAGGGTGAAGCGCAACTTGGCAAAGCGGCGCGTAACAATCGTGGGAGATTGGCATTTCTGGATCGAAATGGCGCACTGGGAGGTCAAGACGACGAATTGCTCAGTTAGTGATCATGATGTGCAAGCCGTAAAAATCGACGAAGCCCTGCACGAGCTAGATGGACAAAAACTCTTATCCGTGGGTTTCGGCGAACAGGCTAGTTCGTGCATTCTAAGGTTTGATCTTGGTGGTTTCATCCATATATTTCCATATGAAAACTATCAACACTCAGGGAAAGATAGCGAAACACAGTTATGGAGCATTAGCCATTTTAACACCCAAATCGTTTACTTAAAAGCTGACGGGACACTTACAACTTATAAGCTGCCTAAATAAATTTGGTATGTGTGGCTCCGGGACTATGCTGCCACGATGCGGGGGCTCGAGTTTCGCTCTGGTGGGCCTATCCGGCCGCGATGGCGAGCACGGTGTCGTACGGCCAACAGCCTCGACCAATATATTGAAGGTCTCTCGGTTTCGGAGGGACGAAAGTGTCGAAGGAGGTAAAGACTTGTTATAAGAGATTTTAGCGTCCGCGTAGTGCAGCAAGGAATGCTCCATTCATCATCGGAGCGACGCTTTTCTTAAGGTCGTCAGCAGCGAACTACGTTACGATCAATGCTTCATCACTTATCCGATGCGCTCGGTCGTGGCCACTGGAGAAACGATACCCCATGAGGTAAAGGGTAAGACGGTCTACATTACTGAGAGTCAGAAAGCTCAAGGGACGTCTATCTTGCTCGGCGAAAGCACTAGCCTCTTCATCTTACTTACATACGCAGTGCTCATCACTTAGCGGCAAGAGGCATTAATTTATGGCAGGCCAACCGGAACGCATCGTAGCTTCCTATCGTATTCTACTCCAATTGGATGGGCTTTCGTCCGAATTGGGTGAAGGAGTTGCTAGGGACGTCACCGCAGCGTTTTCGAGACGGAATTGGCACCGGCAAGTTATGTGTAATTGGGACGGAAAGGTCCTTACGTTGACGGTGGAGAATGACTTTGATCGGGAGGGACGTGCTACAGTGGATGAGTTCTCAGACGAGATATCAGCCTGTGTGAATGGCGGCTTTGATGGCGATATTCGCCTCGTCTCCGTGACGGAGATTGCCCTGAGGCCATCCCGAGATCAAAATTCCAGCCCTTAAACGAGGCGTTGATGTGGTACGATTTCAATGTGCTCGAGAGGCGAGCGCAGGAGCTTATTGACTCGAACCGGCCGAGTGATGCCATCAAAATCTATATGTTCATGGGCGACGGTGACCAGTCGCTTGATGGCGGGTATCTCGGGATGAGGATTGGGGAATGTTACGAGAAGATGGGGGACCTCCACGCCGCAAGATATTGGTATGGTCGGGCCGTCGAGGAAAACCCGTCGATCGAATGCTACGTAAATGCGCGGAAGCACTTGGATCATGTCAACGTCAATCATCTCGTTCCGCCTGAAGATTATATGAGGCGTGGAGAATCAGGTGATTAGAGCTGGTCTGACTCTTCCCGAGACCTAGACGAATTAATGAATCCGTGGAGCAAAAACGAAGAAGTCAAGGATGAAGTCCGACGACACTTCGACGAAATCGGCAAGACGAAGGCGGTTGGATATCTACCGATGTACACCATCACGGATATCCTGTTGATAAGCGCGGATGACTGGGCTCGGACACTGACTGAGCGTGGTCTTTGCGTTCGTGTTTTCAATGAGGACGAAACTTGCATCGATCGTGGTGCGATGTACGTCTATGATCCGCGGATGATTGCCGAACTCACCGAGCGTCACAAGGGCACGATACTGAAAAAAGGATGGAAAGCGAACGCCGAGTTCATAATTGAAACAATAGCAAAAGATTGGTTCGAGCGGAGTGACCCGATAATGCCGTTTATCCGAGAATTATTTAACGATACATTTGATTAAATAGATGATTAGTATTTGGATACCTGAATCCATTGCCGATTGCATGGCCACCAAGGCCTGATCGAGTTTTATCTAACCGCCATTCGAGGGTTGCCACCGATGTCTCGGGCGCGTACTGGGCGATTGTGGAAAAGGCGCCTCTTGGCATAGCTGCCATTTCCGATCACGCTAACTCTTTAAGCGCTCACTCACTGAGGTTCCCCCCATGACCCGTGCGCGTTTACGTGAGCTCGGCATCACGACGGGCACACTCCCGCCGGGGCCGCTCAACGCCATCACCGATGTCGCGGGCGTGCGGGTCGGCATGGCGACCGTGATCCGTGACGCTCCGAATGTCGTGCGCACCGGAGTCACCGCGATCTGGCCGCGCGCCGACATATGGACCGATTACGTCTTCGCGGGCTTCCATTCCTTCAACGGCAACGGGGAGATGACAGGGCTTTGCTGGATCGCCGAGCAAGGGCTCATCGGTGCGCCGATCGGCATCACCAACACGTATCAGGTCGGCCTCGTGCGCGACGCGATCTGCGCGCTCGCGGTGCGTGAGGGCGCCTCGCAGGATTTCCACTTGCCGGTCGTCGCCGAGACCTATGACGGCTGGCTGAACGACGTGCAGAGCTTTCCGCTCACGCAAGAAGATGCTTTCGCAGCGTTCGACAGCGCACGCGCCGGCGTCGTGCCGCCCGAAGGCAATGTCGGCGGGGGCACCGGCATGATCTGCCATCAGTTCAAGGGCGGCACCGGGACGGCTTCACGCGTGGTGACGCAGGCGGGCGCGAGCTACACGGTCGGCGCGCTCGTGCAGGCGAATTACGGAGCGCGCGACCTTCTCCGGGTCGACGGCGTCCCGGTCGGCCGCGAGATCGATCGCGACGTGGTGCCTGTGCCGCGCGAGGAGCTTGCGGAGGCGGGCTCGATCATCGTCGTGCTCGCGACCGATGCGCCGCTTCTGCCGATCCAATGCCAGCGCCTCGCGCGGCGCGCGACGATCGGGCTCGCCTGGGTGGGCGGGATCGGCGCGAACGGCTCGGGCGATATTTTCCTGGCTTTCTCGACCGGCAATCACGTGCGTGAGCGCGACAAGATCAGCGAAGTGCGGATGCTCGCTCCCGAGGCCATGACAGGGCTTTTCCGCGCCGCGGCCGAGTCGACCGAAGAAGCGATCCTCAACGCCCTCACCATGGCCGAGACGATGACGGGGCGCGAGGGACGGGTCGTGCACGCGCTCCCGCTCGACCGTCTCCAGGAGGTGATGCGCAAGCACGCACGATGAAGAGGGCAATCGCCCCCTTCATCCTTCCTCGGCGGGCCGAAAGCGCGCCGTCTCGCCCCGGCCCTGCGTTTCGCGCGCTTCGCGCAGAGGCCGGCGAGGCCGCGCCGTCTTGCGATCACCGAGCCGGCTGCACGCTCCGGCTTTGGCCGAAGATTTCGCCCAAGGGGCGCGACGGACTCAAGGCGTAGGGGCCGTCGCCGAGCAAGGCTTGGGCGATGCACAGCACGAAGAGATAGGCCGGGTATTCCCAGCCGCCATTCGTGTTGGTGAACACCCAGCCATTGGCGAGATGCACGAAGAAAAGCGCACCGAGCAGGATGGGCGTAAGAATCAGCGAGACGAGGCGCGTCTGAATGCCGAGGACGAGAAGAATGCCGCCCACGAGCTCCCATACGATCGTCACATAGGCGAGCCAACCGGGCAGACCGACGCCCACGAAGAACTGCGCCGTGCCATCCGCCCCATAGGTGATGAGCTTGAGCACGATGCTGTGGGCCAGAAACAAGACGCCGAGGGAGACACGCAGCAGGAACACGCCCCATTCAGCGGATGTGGGGGAAGACGTTTGCGAGTTCATTCCAATCTCCTGGAATCGAAATTGACAAAGGCCGCGCATACCTACTTCATGCTGTTCAGCAAGCTGAATTGGATTTTTGCAAAGGCCTATTGCGCAAATGCAATTGATGCCGGATGACTGGAACGAGTTGCGGCTCATCCTCGAGGTGGCTCGCGCCGGCGCCCTTGCCGGCGCCGCGAAGGCGCTCGGCGTCGATCACTCGACGGTCTATCGCAAGCTTCAGGCGCTCGAGGGGAAGCTCGGCGTCCCGCTCTTCGAGCGTGTCGCCGGTGGCGTCTATGTGCCGACTGGAACGGGCGAGCGCCTCGCGGCGGCAGGCGAACGCATGGAGGATGAGGCGCTCGCGTTGGCACGCGATCTTGCGGGGCGTGACCGGCGCCTCGAGGGCCGTTTGCGGGTCACCTCGTCGGAGACGCTCGCATATCGGCTGCTCACCCGCCACATCACTACTTTCCGCGCCGTCTATCCCGGCGTCACGGTGGAGCTCGCCATCGACAACCGCGTGCTCAGCCTCTCGCGGCGCGAGGCCGATGTCGCGCTTCGGCCGATGCGGCCGAAGGAAGGCGATCTCTGGGGTCGCAAGCTCGCCGATGTCGCTTGGACCGTCTACGGCTCGGCCGAATATTTCGCCAAGCGTGCGCTTCCTGCCGCGCCCGACGAACTCGCCGCTCACGCGCTCATCGGCTGGGAGGAGGGCGCCGGCGGCATCAAGGCGGCAGATTGGCTCTCGGCGATCGTGCCTTCATCGGCGGTCGTCTTTCGCACGAGCAGTCTCGTGAACCAGCTCGTTGCCGCGCGTGCCGGCATGGGACTCGCGGTGCTTCCGTGTTACCTCGGCGATCCGGAGCCGCAATTGCGGCGCGCCTTGCCGCGCCCCGTCCCGGAATTGTCGCGCGAGCTTTGGATCGTGACGCATACGGATCTGAAGGCGACGGCGCGCGTGCGCGCTTTCTTCGAAGTTGTCGGCGACGGCATCGCGAGCGACAGGGCGCTCATCGAGGGGATGGCGGAATAACGCCGCCCGCTCTCATGCTGCTGCGGGCGCCGCGGGCGCCTCGCTCGGCAGGGCGGCGAGAAGGATGATGAGTGCCCGGTCGCCGAGCACGATGTTGCGCTCACGTCCCTTGAGCCAGGAAGAGGCCTCTTCGAACGTCTCCGCATCGATGAGCTTGGCCTCGGCGACCGCGCGGTGAGGATCGACCTCTCCGCGCGTGCGCCGCGGCGCTTCGGGCAAGAGCTGGATATGACGCTGGCGGATGGTGAGATCGCCATGCACCACGCGCAATCCGTCCATCTCGTCGATGCCGAGTGCCGACAGCTCCTCGGTGAGCGCATTGGCGCGCGCCACGATGGCGGGGGGCGAGCGCTCTTCGGGGGTGAGCAAGAGCCCGGCGCGCCGCAGGCCAAGCCCGAGACGCCTGAGCCCGCTCCCGGCCGAAAGCGGGATGGCGAGGACCAGACCGATAATGGTCGGCGACATCCAGGCGAAAAGATATGGCGAGAGGCCGTAAGCGGAGGCGCCCGCGACGATGCCGAATGCCGTGTGCCAGAAATGCCGACGGGTGATGGCGCCGAGCGGAATCGAACCGTCGTCGCGCCTTTGCGGATTCCAGCCCGTGTCGCGGCCGAAGAGGATCTGGAAGACCGAGCCCGACTGGATGAGCATGAGAACGGGCGCGAGCAACGCTGAAACCACGATCTCGAGGAGAGCCGACAAGGTAAGCCTGACGGGTCCGCCCGCGCCGCGCCGCGTGGTCGCGTTAAAGAGCGCGAAAAGCCAGCCGAGCGCTTTCGGCAGGAGAAGCACGGCCATGGTGAGGATGAAGAGCGAAAGCGCGCGCTCGGCATCGAAACGCGGCCAGGCGGGATAGAGCGAGAATTCGCGGGTGAAATATTCGGGACGCACGAAACGGGTCTGCAGCACGAGGAGGAGGCCGACGGCGAGCTGCATGAGCCAGAGCGGAGAGGCGACATAGGCCGCAATGCCGGTCGCGAAATGCTGTCGCGAGGACCATTTGAGCCCGCGCGCCAGGATCACGCGTGCGTGTTGCATATTGCCTTGGCACCAGCGCCGGTCGCGCACGGCAAGATCGATGAGCGAAGGGGGACCCTCCTCATAACTCCCTTCGAGATCGGGAAGCATCGAGACGGACCAGCCGCCGCGGCGAATGAGGGCCGCCTCCACGAAGTCGTGGCTCAGAATGTGCCCGCCAAAGGGTGGCTTCCCCGGAAGGCTCGGCAAGCCCGCGTGACCCGCGAAAGCCGCAAGACGAATGATGGCGTTGTGTCCCCAGTAATTGCCATCCGGACCGCTCCACGACGAAAGGCCAGCGGCCACGATTGGGCCATAAAAACGGGCCGCGAATTGCTGAAGCCGCGCAAACAGCGTGTTGCGATTCAAGATGAGCGGCAAGGACTGAATGATGCCGGCGTGCGGATCGGCCTCCATGGCGCGGGTGAGGGCAACGATGCAGTCGCCGGTCATCAAGCTGTCGGCATCGAGCACGATCATGTGCGCATAGGCGCCGCCCCAGCGTGTCACGAAATCGGCGATGTTGCCGGCCTTGCGCCCGACATTCTGCGCCCGATGCCGGTAGAAGACGCGCGCCTTCGGCCCAAGCCTTTCGCGAAGGGCAAAGAAGGCGACCTCTTCGGCGACCCAGATATCCGCGTCGGTCGTGTCGGAGAGGATGAAAAAATCGAAATGGCCGCCTTCGCCCGTCGCCTCGAGCGATTCGAAAATCGCCTGCACCGCCGCGAAGCACCGATCGGTGCGCTCGTTGTAGACGGGCATCACGATCGCGGTCTTTGCGGTGACAGGGGAGGCGGGAGCCTGGCGCGGTACAAGACGGCGCCAAGCGAGCACCAGAAAGCCGAGAAGCCCGCTCGTCGCGGCAAGCGCGATCCAGGAAAAATTGCCGATGAACAGGATAAGGAGCACGTATTGGAGGAAGGTCGTGCCGCTGATCGACACGACTTTGTACATTTCCAAGCCGCCATAGGCGGTAAGCGCGAGCGCGCCGCCGAAGACGAAGAGACGCGCCAGGATGAGCGCGAGGCCGGGGCCGGACGCGGCAATCGCGAGCTCGCGCGGACCAAAGCGCCTCAGCGACTGCACCGGCATGGCGAGCGGCGCGGCCGGTGGGACGGCGGGTAACGGCGCCGGCTCGCCAGGGGCCGTGGGCGGGGGCGAAGGGGCGAGGCCTAGCTGGTCCAGCGATACAGCCATGTTTCGGAAGCGATCTTACCATTTTCAATCAAGACGAGATGCAGCTCGCAGAGCGTCTCGCCACCGGGGTCGAATTCGAAGGACACGCGCATCACCTTGCGATCGAGATGAGGGGTCAGCCGCACATCCGTGATCTTGCCCTTCGAAGTGCTCGCCGCCGCGCTGATGGCGGCGATCGCGGCATGCTCGGTAAAGCGCGAAGAGCCGAACTCCACGATGAAGCGACGCCGGTTCTGGACGCTGCCTTGGCCGGTGCGCGTCAACCGGACGGTCGCATCGTCGGGCCGATCCGGCGACGACCAGGTCCAATATTGGCGCAGCGCGAAGCTCGTTTGCGACCCCGCCGCGATCTGCGTCTTCGGACGCCAATAGGCGAGGATATTCGGGTTCGTCTCGTTGGTGGACGGAATTTCGAGGAGCTGCACCGCCCCCTCCGCCCAATCGCCGATCGGCTCGATCCAGAGCGAGGGCCGCCGCTCGAAACTTTTCTCGTCGTCCTGATAGGCCACAGCGTCGCGCAAGCGTTGCAGAAGGCCAAAGCCTTTCGGGTTCTGATCGCTGAAAACGGAGATTTGCAGCGTTTCGGGATTGGTCAGCGGGCGCCAGATCCATTCGTCCTGCCCGGTGTGCAATTGCAGGCCGTTGGCGTCGTGGACTTCGGGGCGCACATCGTCACCGAGGCGATGGCTTGCGGCACCCAGGAAAAACATGCCGGCGATAGCGCCATATCCCACGTGATCGAGCACGTTGCGCGCGAAGATCGTGCTCTCGACGTCGATGATGGTTTCGTCGCGAGGCCGAATGGTGAAGCGATAGGCGCCGCACACGCTCTCCGAATCGAGCAGCGCATGCACGACGATTTCGTCGGCAAGCACGTTGGGTCGCTCTATCCAGAAGGCACGAAAAAGCGGAAATTCCTCACCACGCGCATCGGCTGGCCGCAAGGTGAGGCCGCGCGCCAAAAGCCCAGGGACTTGGCCTTTGGCGAGCCCACGAAAAAAGGACGCGCCCTGGAAACTCGCGACTTCGCGCGTCTCCTCGGCGCCTCGGTCGCGGTAGAGCACGCGAAAACCCGAGAAATCGAGTTCGGCCTGAGCGGGTGGCGCAATCGCGCCGAAATCGAAACGCGAGACATCATATGCGAGGCGTCGGATCGTGCCATCCTCCACAGTGTAGATCGTGACCGGGCTCTGGTACACGAAGCCGCGATGCAAAGGCTCGACGACAAAGCCGCGTCCTTCGGCGTCCCAGACCCGCTCCCTTCGGTGAATATGGATCGCTTGATATTGCTCGAATGTGAGGGTGCGCAGATTGTCCGGCAGATCCGTATTCGGCGCCATATAGGAGCGCCGCGCCAATTGTCGCGCAACCTCGACGAGCGTGTTCGGATCGAAGCTCTTTCCCTCTCCGAGGACGGTGCGCAGGAGCGTGGCAAAATCCGGCTGCTGAGCTAAAACGGCCTCGGGCAGCCCCGTACAGGCAAGCGCGAGTGGCACCATGAGCATGGCGCGCCGCGTCGAGCCGCGAGGCCAGGGGGGCGGCCCCTGGAAAGGGTCATTGTCTGTTTCGGTCACAAAACGACGAAAAGTTGCGTTGGAACCTTTCAGCAATTAGCGATCATGGCCGTGCTTGTCACGGCCAGCTTTCCCTTGCGATAGCAACGAAAAGCCTGGATGACGAACGCAGGGAGACGCGGAGCGATCCGCGCCAGTCTCGAGGCGAAGCTTGGACTGAAGCTGGCCGCGGCGGGTCGACTTTGGATGGAGACATCGCATGCCTGTCCGATCGAGGGCGCAGGAGACGAAAGCCAAAAAGAGCGCGCGCCCGGCTCGGGCCGCATCCCGGCGGCGCACATGCCTTGCGATCGTGCTTGCGGCAGGCGAAGGCAAACGAATGCGCTCGGCGCTTCCCAAGGTGCTTGCGCCGATCGCGGGGCTGCCGATGATCGCGCATGTGATGGCGGCGGTCCGCGAGGGAGGCGCCGATCGCGTCGCGGTCGTCGTGGGCCCGCGGCGCGAGGATGTCGCTTCTGCGGTACGGGCAGCTTTTCCGGCGGTCGAAATTTTCGAGCAGAGCGAACGGCTCGGCACGGCGCATGCGGTGCTCATGGCGCGCAAGGCGCTGGAAAAAGGCAGCCAGGATGTGCTCGTCGCCTTCGGAGACACCCCGCTGATCGATCCCTGGACGCTCAAAAGAATGCGGGCGCGGCTCGCCAAGGGCGCAGATTGCGTGGTGCTCGGCTTTGAAGCGCGCGATGCGCGCGGCTACGGACGGCTCATCCAACAGGAAGGTGAATTGATCGCCATTCGCGAGGAGAGGGATGCGAGCCGCGAGGAACGTCGGATCAGGCTCTGCAATGGCGGGCTGATGGGCTTTTCGGGAAGGGCCGCGCTTCCCATCATCGAGCGAATTTCCGACAACAATGCGCAGCGTGAGTTCTATCTCACAGATGCGGTCGAGATCGCCCGCGATCTTGGGCTCGAGACGGAAATCGTCATCGGAGATGAAGACGACGTGATGGGCGTGAACGATCGTGCCCAGCTCGCCGCGGCGGAAGCCTTGATGCAGGAGCGCCTGCGAAGCATCGCCATGCTGGGCGGGGCGACGCTGCTCGCTCCGAACACCGTTTTTCTCAGCCATGACACGCGTCTCGAGCAAGACGTCGTGGTCGAGCCCAATGTGGTGTTTGGGAAAAGCGTCAGGGTGAGGGAGGGGGCAAGGATCCGCGCCTTCTCGTATCTGGAAGGGGTAGAGGTGGGCGCAAAGGCGATCATCGGCCCCTTCGCACGCTTGCGGCCCGGCACCCTGATCGGCGCGGAGGCTCACATCGGTAATTTCGTCGAGGTGAAGAACTCCTGGGTAGGCTACCGCGCCAAGGCAAACCACCTCGCCTATGTCGGAGATGCCTCGGTCGGTCCAGGGGCCAATATCGGGGCCGGCGCCATCACCTGCAATTATGACGGCTTCGAGAAGCATCGCACCGAGATCGGCGCTGAGGCTTTCATCGGCACGAACAGCTCGCTCGTGGCACCGGTGCGGATCGGCAAGGGCGCCTATGTGGCCTCCGGCTCGGTAGTCACGCGGGAAGTTCCGCCGGACGCACTTGCACTAGGACGTGCTCGTCAAGCGGTGAAACCGGGTTGGGCCAAAGCCTTTCGCGAGAGAAAACGGGCCGGGAACATTGTGAGCAAAAGTGCCGGCCGTCGGGAGAAGAACCCTGCGCAGTGAGCCCGAGCCGCGCGAGGCGAGATCGCGTTTTGGCGTAGCGATCCTCCGTAACCTCCTTTCATGAAACGTGATTTGAACCGCGAAGCATGCCCCGGTAGCGATCGTGCTCGAGGCTTGGCGAGGCGTCATGACTCGAATTGAAGGATTCTTCCATCCCTTCCGGTAAATCTTAAGTGTTGTGGTTTCCGGCAGACGCGGCGCGTATTCTTGCGAGCTGGGTTTGCGGCTCGCGCCTTCGAGCTCGCCGCGATCGTGAAGACGCGGGCGGACCCAGCCGAACTCCTGTTTTCGGAACTGGCGGGCGGCCGGCGCCATGAGGGCCGAACAAATGTGAATGATCTTGGCCGACCTCCGGAGACATGGGAGGACGGCCGTGACGGCGAAAAGGAAAAGAAATGTGCGGCATTGTCGGGATCATAGGCAAGACGGCGGTGGCGACGCAGCTCGTCGACGCGTTGAAACGCCTCGAATATCGCGGCTATGATTCCTCCGGAATCGCGACCTTGGAGAAAGGCCGCCTCGAGCGCCGGCGCGCCGAGGGAAAGCTGCGCAATCTCGAGCTGCGCCTTTCAGAAGCGCCGTTGTCCGGCCTGATCGGCATCGGGCACACGCGCTGGGCGACGCATGGACGCCCGACGGAGCGCAACGCCCACCCGCACGCCACGAAGCGCCTTGCGGTGGTGCATAACGGCATTATCGAGAATTTTCGCGAGTTGCGCGCCGAGCTCGAGGCGGATGGCTATTCTTTCGAAACCGAAACCGACACTGAAGCCGTGGCGCAATTCGTGACGCGCGAGCTCGACCGCGGGCGCACGCCCGTCGAGGCGGTTGGCGCGGCTCTCGCGCGGCTCAAGGGTGCCTTCGCGCTCGCCTTCATGTTTTCGGGGGAGGAGGATTTGCTCATCGGCGCGCGCGCCGGCGCCCCGCTCGCCGTCGGCTTCGGGGATGGCGAGATGTATCTGGGCTCGGACGCGCTGGCGCTGGCTCCCTTCACCGATCGGATTGCGTTCCTCGAGGAAGGCGATTGGGCGATACTCACTCACGATGGCGCCGAATTTCGGAACGCGGAGGGGAAAGCGGCCGAGCGCGTCGTGCAACGCGTGGCCACGGGCGCGCAGCTCATCGATCGCGGCAATCATCGGCACTTCATGGCCAAGGAAATCCATGAGCAGCCCGAAGTGGTCGGCCACACGCTTGCCCGCTACCTCGACCTTTCCGCCGTGCGTGTGCGCCTCCCGGAGAAGCTTCCCTTCGATTTCAGCAAGGTCTCGCGCCTCACGATTTCAGCTTGCGGCACGTCCTACTACGCCGGCTTGGTCGCCAAATATTGGTTCGAGCGCCTGGCTCGCCTGACGGTCGATATCGATATCGCCTCGGAATTCCGTTACCGCGAGCCTCCGCTCGAAAGAGGCGGGCTTTCGATTTTCGTGTCGCAATCGGGCGAGACCGCCGATACCCTCGCCTGCCTGCGCTACGTTAAGGCCCACGACCAGCACAGCCTCTCGATCGTGAATGTCGCGACCTCATCGCTCGCGCGGGAAAGCGAGGCCGTGGCGCTCACCATCGCCGGGATGGAGGTCGGTGTCGCCTCGACAAAGGCGTTCACCTGCCAGCTCGCGGTCCTCGCTTCGCTCGCCCTCGCGGCGGGGCTGGCGCGCGGCGTGATCGATCCGGCCAATGAGACACGCCTCGTCGAGGCTTTGAATCACCTGCCGGGACTCATGGCTGAGGTTCTCAAGAACGAGCATCAGTTCGAGCGCCTCGCGCGCGATCTTTCCAAGGCGCGCGATGTTCTTTATCTCGGTCGCGGCACGAGCTTTCCGGTCGCTCTCGAGGGGGCGCTGAAGCTCAAGGAGCTCTCCTACATTCACGCGGAAGCCTACGCGGCCGGAGAGCTGAAGCACGGCCCGATCGCACTCATCGACGAGCAGATGCCGGTGATCGTGCTTGCGCCTCACGACGAGCTTTTCGAGAAGACGGCCTCGAACGTCCAGGAAGTCGCGGCGCGCGGCGGGAGGATCATCCTCATCACCGATGAAGAGGGTGCGCGCAAGATCGGGGTCGAGACCGAGGCGACGATCATCCTGCCGCAATGCGAGCCGCTCTTCGCCCCAATCCTCTACGCGCTTCCGGTGCAGCTTCTCGCCTATCACACGGCCGCCTTCATGGGGAAGGACGTCGATCAGCCGCGCAATCTGGCGAAGTCGGTCACGGTAGAGTAATCCTTGCGGCGGTCAGCCCTCGCTCTCCCGGGGGGTGACGTTTTCTCCGCCGGAGGATGGCGATGGCGCTCGACGCTCAGCGAGAACTCGAACAGGAGGCGAGGCACGAGATCGCCTTGCCGAAGCTCACGAGCCCCCCCGAAAAGGGGCAGACGCTCGGCGCGCGGCTGCGCAACTATTTCCTGACCGGCATCATCGTCGCTGGGCCCGTCGCGGTCACGGCCTATATCGTCTGGTGGATCATCACGACTGTCGACGGCTGGGTCGAGCCCTTGGTGCCCCAAGCTTACCTTCTGGAACTGCCCTTTCGCATTCCCGGATACGGCCTCCTCTTCGCCATCATCGGACTTACGCTTCTCGGATTCCTCACGGCGAACCTCGTCGGGCGCTCCTTGTTGCGCCTTGGTGAGGTGGTGCTCGGGCGCATGCCGCTGGTGCGTGGCGTCTACCGGACGTTCAAGCAAATCTTCGAGACGATCTTCTCGCAATCGGGCACGAGCTTTCGCAAAGTGGGGCTTGTCCAATACCCGGCGAAGGGAATGTGGTCGATCGTCTTCATCTCCTCCGAGCCCGGTCCTGAGATTGCGGCGCGTCTGCCGGGGGAGCAGCACATCAGCGTCTTTCTGCCTTGCACGCCCAATCCGACGACGGGCTTTTATTTTTATCTGCCGCGAAGCGAGGTGATCGAGCTTCCGATCCCCGTCGAGGAGGGTGCGAAGCTCATCATGTCTGCGGGCCTCATCCAGCCCGGCGATCCGCGCCTGAAGCTGGCACCGGCCAATGCCGGAGAGTTGGACAAGCTTTCCGCCAAGAATGCGGCCTAAGGCACCCGGAGAACATCCTCGCGCTAGCCCGCCCGAAGCTGCTTTGCAGCCTAGACGAGCTCGATGCGAAGCGAACGTCCAACGGCCTGGGCGGCGCGGCGTAAAGTATCAAGAGTGACGGAAGGGACAGCCGGATCGAAGAGTCGATCGAGCTGGCGGCGGCTCGTGCGCATTCGCGCGGCCATCTCCACTTTGGTTAAGCCCTGCTTCACCATCGCATCCGCAAGTTGCTCGGCGACCATTTCCTTGAGGGCGTGATCTTCGCACGCCTCAAGCATTCCTTCGCTTTCGAGGAAGTCGTCGAACGTCTCAGTGCTCACGCTGCCTTTTCGTCTTCGGGTCATTCGGTCACCTCCTTCATTCGCGTGCGGGCAAGCACAATGTCCGACTTCAGCAACTTTTGGGTCTTCTTTATGAACCCATGCAGCAAGATCATGTCGCCGCCCCGCATCGAGAATATTATCCTCGCGGTCCTATTGCCGTCGAGATTGCTACGCACTTCCCACAACCCCGACCCAAGCGGCGCACAATGCGGTCGACCGAGGGGCCATCCGAATTCGACCTTCTGGATATCCTTGCCGATCATATAACGATCACGCGCCGACAATTGGAGAAGCCATTCGCGAACCGGATTGTTTCCCAAGGGGGTAAGGTAGAATTTTGCCGGGGAGCTTTTTCGCGCGGTCAATCATCTCGTGGGGTGTGCCAAATTTGGCGCGCTCTTGCAACCAGGTGTTCCGCGAGCGAGCTTGGATCGATCCAGGATCGACCCGCAGGTCTTCTTGACAATTATCGGCCGGTGGGGCGCGTTGCGGGCGCTTACGAATCGCTGTTGACGCCGCGCGAGGCTTTCGTGTCCTTGATCCTCCGCCCTGCCATTCCATCAGACGCGGCGCTCGTCTTCAGCCTCATACGCGAGCTTGCCGAATATGAGCGTCTCGTTCACGAGGTCGAGGCGAACGAGGGGATGATCGCCGAAGCGCTCTTCTCGGACGCCCCGAAGGTCTTCGCCGACATCGCCGAATGGCAGGGCGAGCCTGCGGGCTTTGCTTTGTGGTTCTACAATTATTCGACCTTCAGGGGCCGGCACGGCATCTATCTCGAGGACCTCTTCGTGCGTCCGGCTTTGCGGGGCCACGGGATCGGCAAAGCCTTGCTGCAGGGATTGGCGCGCCGCTGCGTCTGCGAAGGGCTTGCGCGGCTCGAATGGTCGGTGCTCGATTGGAACGAGCCCTCGATCGGCTTCTACAAATCGCTCGGGGCCGTGGCCAAGGATGAATGGACGGTGTATCGGCTGAGCGGAGAATCCCTGGTGCGGCTCGGTCGCTGAGACTGAAGGCGGCGTTTGGGCCTGGGCCGGTTGCGCGCCGGCCGCGAGGTAAAGGATGTTCTGGGAGTGGCGGCAACGCCGCTCCACAGCTCGGGAAAACAACGAAATGGCGACAGAAATCCGCGTGCCGACGCTTGGCGAAAGCGTCACCGAGGCGACGATCGGGCGATGGTTCAAAAAGCCCGGCGAAGCGGTCAAAGCCGATGAGCCTGTCGTGGAGCTCGAGACCGACAAGGTGACGCTCGAAGTGAATGCGCCAACGGCGGGTGTTCTTGGCGAACAGCTCGCAAAGGAAGGCGAGACGGTCGCGGTGAACGCCGTTCTCGGATCGATAACGGAAGGCGCGGGCGCTGCTTCCGCCAAAGCCGCGCCCCCGAAGGCGCCTGAAGGCCGCAAAGTCGAGCCTGCTTCCGCGCCGAGCGCCACGAAACCAGCAGCCTCATCGGCGCGGGCGAGCGGGGCGTCGAGTGCCGCTGTCTCGTCAAGTCCCAACGGGCCGGCCGTCGCTCGCCTTGCCGCCGAAAGCGGGATCGATCCGTCAAAGATCACCGGAACCGGCAAAGGCGGTCGCGCGACCAAAGGCGACATGCTTCACGCAATCGCGGGCGGCGCGGGGGCTGCCATCCCCGATATGGCCGGCGCTCTTGCTTCAGCGCCAGCGGCGCCGCTTCAGATTCGTGCCCCTTCGCCGCCCGACGATGCTTCACGCGAGGAGCGGGTGCGGATGACCAAGCTGCGCCAGACCATCGCGCGCCGCTTGAAGGACGCGCAAAACACGGCCGCCATGCTGACGACGTTCAACGATGTCGACATGTCGGAGGTGATGAAGCTGCGCTCCCATTACAAGGAGGCCTTCGAGAAGCGCCACGGCGTGAAGCTCGGCTTCATGGGATTTTTCGTGAAGGCCTGCGTGCAGGCTTTGAAGGAGCTTCCTGCCGTCAATGCCGAGATCGATGGCGAGGACCTCGTCTACAAGAACTATTACCACATCGGCATCGCGGTCGGCACCGATAAGGGACTCGTCGTGCCGGTGGTGCGAGACGCCGACGCGCTCTCGCTTCCTGGAATCGAAAAGACGATCGCCGATTTCGGCAAAAGGGCGCGCGACGGCAAGCTCAAGATCGATGAGATGCAGGGCGGCACCTTCACCATCACGAACGGCGGGATCTACGGCTCGCTGATCTCGACGCCGATCCTCAACGCACCCCAATCGGCAATTCTCGGCATGCACCGCATCGAGGATCGGCCGGTGGCGCGCGCCGGCCAGGTGGTGATCCGCCCGATGATGTATCTCGCACTGAGCTACGATCACCGCATCGTCGACGGCAAAGAGGCGGTGACGTTCCTGGTGCGCGTGAAAGAGGGGCTCGAGGACCCGGCGCGGCTGATGTTGGACTTGTGACGCGCAGGAATTCGTAAATGCTGAGGCTCGAGGGCATGCAGGCGTGATCGCGATCGCCATCGTGCCGAAAGTGGCCCTGGAGAAAATCGCAAATGCCTTACGACCTCATCATTATCGGAAGCGGGCCCGCCGGTTATGTCTGCGCCATTCGCGCCGCGCAACTCGGTCTCAAGACGGCCATTGTCGAGAAGTGGCCGACCTATGGCGGCACTTGCCTCAACATCGGATGCATTCCTTCCAAAGCCTTGCTGCATGCCTCCGAGCTGTTCGAGCAAGCAGGTCACGGGCTTGCTCCCTTTGGCGTCGAGGTCTCCGCGCCCAAGCTCAATTTGAAGGCCATGATGGCCCATAAGGACGCAACCGTTAAGGCCAATGTCGACGGCGTCGCCTTCCTCTTCAAGAAGAACAAGATCGATGGGGTGCGGGGCACCGGTCGCATCTTGTCGGCGGGCAAGGTCGAGGTGAGGTCCGAGGACGGCGCGACGAAAACGCTTGAGGCGAAGGCGATCGTGATTGCCACGGGTTCGGATGTGGCATCGCTTCCGGGCGTCGCCATCGACGAAAAGCGGATCGTTTCCTCGACCGGCGCGCTCAAGCTTTCCGCGCCGCCGAAGAAGCTTCTCGTCGTCGGGGCCGGGATCATCGGCCTCGAGCTCGGCTCGGTATGGCGACGCCTCGGCTCCGAGGTCGAGGTGATCGAATATCTCGACCGGATCCTTCCGGGGATTGATCTAGAGGTGGCCAAGCAGTTCCAGCGCCTGATGGAAAAGCAGGGTGCCAAATTCCATCTCTCCCGCAAGGTCACGAAGGCCGAAACCACGAAAAATGGCGTTACGCTCACCGTCGAGCCCGTGGCCGGTGGCGAAGCCACGACCATGTCGGGCGATGTCGTTCTCGTCTCAGTCGGGCGAAGGCCGCTGACCGAGGGTCTCGGGCTGAAGGAAGCAGGCGTCACGCTCGATGAGCGCGGCCGCGTCGAGATCGACGCGCATTTTCGAACGAACATTCCCGGAATTTACGCCATCGGCGACGTGGTGCGCGGCCCCATGCTTGCGCATAAGGGGGAGGATGAGGGAATGGCCTGCGCCGAGAGCATCGCCGGCAAGGCGGGCCATGTGAATTACGACGTAATACCGAACGTCGTCTACACTTATCCCGAGATCGCCTCGGTCGGGAAAACGGAGGAAGAGCTCAAGGGTGAGGGGCGCCCCTACAAGGTCGGGAAGTTTCCCTTCATGGCGAATGGACGCGCCCGCGCGAACCGTACCACGGAAGGCTTCGTCAAGGTGTTGGCGGATGAAGCAACCGACGAGGTTCTCGGCGTGCACATGCTCGGCGCCGGCGTGAGCGAGATGATCGCGGAAGCCGCTGTGCTGATGGAATTCAAGGGATCGTCGGAAGACCTCGCCCGCACTTGTCACGCCCATCCGACCATGACCGAGGCCGTGAAGGAAGCCGCGCTCGCCGTCGAAAAGCGCGCCATCCACATTTGAATACGCCGCTGCGTCCTATTTTGCTCTCACGAGACCGACGATCTCTTTTGCCTCCTCGATCACGGGATGGGCGATGGTGCTTGCGCGGCGAGCGCCATCGGCGAGCACGGCATCGATGTGGTCCTGTGCATTCGAAAGCCGGACCATCTCGGCCCGCAACGGGCCGAGCTTGTCGACTGCGACCTCGATCAGGGCGCTCTTAAACTGCGAGAATTGCGCGCCCGCATGCTGCTTCAGCACGTCGTCGGGTGCTGTATCCGTGAGCGCGGCAAAAAGGCCCACGAGATTTTCCGCCTCCGGCCGCGCTTCGAGCTCCTTCACCGTCTCGGGAAGGGGGTGCGGATCGGTTTTTGCCTTCTTGATCTTTTGTGCGATCACATCGACGTCGTCGGTCAGATTGATGCGCGAATAATCGGAAGGATCCGATTTCGACATCTTCTTCGAGCCGTCGCGCAAGCTCATGACGCGCGCCGCGGGGCCGCCGATCAATGGCTCGGTCAAGGGGAAGAAGGCTTCGCCATGGCCCCTCGCGCGGATCGAATCGCCAAAATCGGCATTGAATTTCTGAGCGATGTCGCGGGTGAGCTCGAGATGCTGCTTTTGATCCTCACCGACCGGCACGTGAGTTGCCTTGTAGGCGAGAATATCGGCGGCCATCAGCACCGGATAAGTATAAAGGCCGGCCGACGCATTTTCGCGATCCTTGCCCGCCTTCTCCTTGAATTGCGTCATGCGGTTCAGCCAGCCGACGCGCGCGACGCACGAGAATATCCAGGCAAGCTCGGCATGTTCATGCACTTGGCTCTGGTTGAAGATGATCGAATGCTTCGGGTCCAGACCCGCGGCGAGAAAGCCCGCCGTCACACCTCGAATGCCGTCGCGCAGGTCTTCGGGGGTCGTGGAGATCGTCAAGGCGTGCAGATCGACGACGCAATAGATGCACTCCATCTTCGACTGCAATTCCACGAAGCGCTTGATCGCTCCGAGGTAATTCCCAAGATGCAAGGACCCTGTCGGCTGGACGCCGGAAAAGACCCGCTCTTTGAAGGCTGGCATCGAACCGCTCCCATTGGTGAGCCGGCAGGCTTATGGCACGGCCGGGAGCGAGGCAAGACCGGCCTCGAGGCTACGGGTGGCGAGGGTCGAGAGAATGCCGGCGACAGGGATCAGCCATCCCCCCATTGGGGTTACGGCGGCGCGCTGATCGGCTCTGTCCCTGCAGCGGCCTTCTTGCGACGACGAAATGCGCCGAGCATCGCGCGATCGACGCCGCCAAGCGCCAGGACGAGCGCGCCGAACACGAAGGCCCCGGCGGCGCAGAGCACAAGCAGCGCGCCGAAACGCGTCGCGAATGCATGGCTCGATGAAAGGAAGGGGGCGGCCAAGGGGCGAAGCGCCTTGAGCGCGACGGCCATGGCGAGGCCCGAGGCGAGAAGGGCAAGCGAACGTCCAAGCGTTCTTCGATCAGGCAACGCGATGGCCCGCCATCTGAGCACCGCGCCCAGCACGCTTCCCTGCACGGTCGCCGCAAGCGCGATGGCGAGCGCGATGCCCGCGGCACCGAGACGGGCACGCAGGAGATAGCCGAAGCCGAGTGTGATCACGACGACGGCCAAGGCCGCCAGAAGCGGCACCGCCGGCCGTTCCCGCGCGAAGAATGGTTGAGCGAAGATCTTGGCGAGCGCGGCGCCTGGCAAAGCGAGCGCGAGCCAGCGCGCCGCATGCGCGGTCTCGAACGTGTCGTGCGCTCCGAACGCGCCATGCTCGAAAAGCACCGACACGATGGGCGTCGAGAGCACGAGCAAGCCGGCCGCGGCCGGCAAGGTGATGAGGAGCGCGAGTTCGCAAGCGCGATTGATCACCGCGGATTCATCTGCATGGTCACCTTCGCGTACGCAGCGAGCGATCTCGGGAAGAAGCACCGTGCCCATCGCCACCGCGATGAAGCCGAGCGGAAGCTGGTAGAGCCGATCGGCGTAATAAAGCCACGACACCGCGCCCGGCAGGGCCGAGGCGACTTGCGTCGCGGCGACAACGGCCATCTGCGTCGCTCCGCTCGCGGCGATGCCGGGAAGCGCAAGGAGACAAAGCGTGCGCAGCTCAGGGGTCCAGCGCGGGCGCGTGAAAGGCAGGCCCTCGGGGCTTCGCCAAAGCGAAATGAGGAGCCAACCCACTTGCGCGAGACCGGAAAGCCCAACAGCGGTCGCAAGGAAACGCGCGCTGTCGGGCTCCGTCTGCTCCGTCAAACGCAACGAAATGAGAATGACGACCAGGATGATGTTGACCACAACCGGCGCAAGGGCCGCGCTCGCGAAACGCCGATGGGAGTTGAGCGCCGAGGCCATGAGCGAGGCAAGGACCGCGAAGGCGAGGAAAGGAAAGGCAAGCCTCGTGTATTTGACGGCGAGCGCAAATTTCAGAGGATCATCGGTGAACCCGGGAGCGAGCGCGAGCACAAGGCCTGGGGCGGCGAGATCGCCCGCCATGGCGAGCGAAATGAGGATCACGCCGGCCCCCGTGATGGCGCGCTGGGTGAAGCTCGCGGCAGCTTCGCTTCCGAATTCCGATTGGATGCGAGCATGCACCGGAACGAATGCCGGGTTCAACGCGCCCTCCCCGAGTACGCGCCGAAACAGGTTGGGTAAGCGGAAGGCAACGAAGAACGCGTCCGCGACGAGGCCCGATCCGAGCGCCGCTGCAATCAACGCGTCCCGCACAAAGCCCAGCAGCCTCGAGAGCGCGGTCGCGCCGCCGACAAGGAGCACGGGCCTGGTGAAGGACATGGAAGCTGGATCGCCCTTCCTGCAATTCCGATTGCCGATGGATGACCCGTCCGACACTTTGGAACGGGTGGTCTTCTCGTACCCAGCGCCGCGCCGGCGAGTCTGGCCCTCCCGTCGCGACGGGTCAACCTTTCTAAGCCGCGAAGGCGTCGTCCATGAAAGCCTGAATTTGCGCGAGATGCTTCGACATCACGCCGGCGGCGGTCGCGGCGGTCGCGGGACGGCCCGCGTAGCGCGCGCGCTTCACCTTCATTCCCGCCTGGCCCATTACCCATTCGAGGCAAGGCTCGACGAAGCTCCAGGCGCCCATGTTCTTCGGCTCTTCCTGGCACCAGACGACGTCGGCATTCTTGAACCGCGCAAGCTCCTGGGCGAGCGATTTCAGCGGGAAAGGATAAAGCTGCTCGACGCGTAGAAGGTAGATGTCGTCGAGCCCGCGTTTCTCGCGCTCCTCATAAAGGTCGAAGTAGACCTTGCCGGAGCACACGACCACGCGGCGGATCGCGTTGTCCTTCACGAGCCGAATGGGTTCGGAAGGCAATCTCTCGGCATCATCCATGAGCCAGCGATGGAAAGTCGCGTTCGGGCCGAACTCTTCGAGCCTGGAGACGCACTTTTTGTGACGCAGGAGCGATTTCGGCGTCATCATGATGAGCGGCTTGCGAAAATCGCGCTTGAGCTGGCGGCGCAAGCAATGGAAATATTGCGCCGGCGTCGTCGCGTTGACGACCTGCATGTTGTCTTCCGCGCACATCTGCAGGAAGCGCTCGAGCCGGGCGGACGAATGCTCCGGGCCCTGGCCCTCGTAGCCATGCGGCAACAGACACACGAGCCCCGACATGCGCAGCCATTTGCGCTCGCCGGAGGAGATGAACTGGTCGAAGACGACCTGCGCCCCATTGGCGAAATCGCCGAACTGGGCTTCCCAGAGCGTCAAGGCATTCGGCTCGGAGAGCGAATAGCCGTATTCGAAGGCAAGCACGGCCTCTTCCGAGAGCATCGAGTTGATCACCTCGTAACGCGCCTGGCCTTGCTCGATGTGATTGAGCGGCGTGTAGCGCCTCTCGGTGTTTTGATCGACGAGGACGCTATGGCGCTGAGAGAAGGTGCCGCGCTCGCTGTCTTGGCCGGACAGCCGGACCGGGTGACCTTCAAGGCAAAGCGAGCCGAAGGCAAGCGCTTCCCCCGTGGCCCAATCGATATCCTTGCCGGTCTTGAGCGCCTCGCGCCGATTGTCCAGGAAGCGTTGAATCGTTTTGTGAACGGCAAAGCCTTCCGGCACACTGGTGATGCGCTCGCCCATCGTTCGCAAGGCGTCCTCCTCGACGCCCGTGCGGCCGCGCCGCGCATCGTCTTCGTCGAGCCGCACGGCGTGCATCTTGGACCACGCGCCATCGAGCCAATCGGCCTTGTTCGGCTTGAACGATTGGGCGGCTTCGAATTCCTCGTCGAGGCGTTGGCGCCATCCGGCCTGCAGCTTCTCGGCCTCACCTTCGGAGATGACGCCTTCGGCGGCGAGCTTCTCGGCATAAATGGCGAGCGTCGTCTTGTGCGCGCGGATAGTCTTGTACATCAGCGGTTGGGTGAACGCCGGCTCGTCGCCCTCGTTGTGGCCGAAACGGCGATAACAGAACATGTCGATGACGACGGGTTTCTGGAAGCGCTGACGGTATTCGGTCGCGATCTTGGCGACGAAGACCACGGCCTCGGGATCATCGCCGTTCACATGGAAGATCGGCGCCTCGACCATCTTGGCGACGTCGGAAGGGTAGGGGGAGGAGCGCGAATAGCGCGGGTAGGTGGTGAAGCCGAGCTGATTGTTGATGATGAAATGCACCGAGCCGCCGGTGCGGTGGCCTTTCAATCCCGAGAGGCCGAAGCATTCGGCGACGACGCCCTGGCCCGCGAAGGCCGCATCTCCATGGATGAGGAGCGGCATCACCGCGATGCGCTGATCGGGCGGGCAATTGTGCTGATCTTGCTTCGCGCGCACCTTGCCGAGCACCACCGGGTCCACGATCTCGAGGTGAGACGGATTGGCGGTGAGCGAAAGGTGAACTTTGTTTCCGTCGAACTCGCGGTCGGAAGAGGCGCCGAGGTGGTATTTCACATCCCCTGAGCCTTCGACCTCGTCGGGCGTGAAAGATCCGCCCTTGAACTCATGGAAGATGGCACGCGTCGGCTTGTGCATGACGTTGGCAAGCACGTTGAGCCGTCCGCGATGGGGCATGCCGAGGACGATCTCACGCACGCCGAGCGCGCCGCCGCGCTTGATGATCTGCTCGAGCGCCGGCACCATCGACTCGGCACCGTCGAGTCCAAAGCGCTTCGTTCCGCGATAGCGGAGGTCGGCGAATTTCTCGAAGCCCTCGGACTGCACGAGCTTGTTGAGGATCGCCCGCTTGCCTTCCGGCGTGAAGGCGATCTCCTTGTCGGGGCCCTCGATGCGCTCCTGCAGCCATCCCTTCTCTTGCGGGTTTGAGATGTGCATGAACTCGTAGCCGATCGTCGAGCAATAGGTGCGCTCGAGCACGGCCAGCATCTCGCGCAAGGTCGCGAATTCGTAGCCAAGCACATTGTCGAGAAAGATCTTGCGGTCGTAATCGACCTCGGTGAACCCGTAGCTCGAGGGGTGGAGCTCCTCATGATCGCGCTTCGGCTCGAGGTTCAGCGGGTCGAGATTGGCATGCAGGTGGCCGCGCATGCGGTAGGCGCGGATCATCATGATGGCGCGCACGCTGTCGCGTGTGGCCTGCGCGATCTCGGCGGCGGTGAGCTCCCTTCCCGTGACATCGGCCCGGGTCTTGATTTTTTCGCCGACCGCCTTTTCGATCGTGAGCCAATTGCCGTCGAGCGCCGAGACGAGCTCGCCATTCAAGGGCACGGGCCAATCCCGCTGCTTCCAGGAAGCACCCTCCGCGTTCTTCTCGACAAGGGCGCGTTCGTCCTTCAGCCCCTCGAAGAACTCCCGCCAGCTCGGATCGACATTTTGGGGGTCGCGCCGATACTCGTCGTAAAGCTGCTCGACATAGGCCCCGTTGCCGCCATACAGGAACGAGCTCTTCGAGAACGCATCATTGGGGAGTTGGCGAGCCATATTATGTTCCTTGAAGCTTCGAAGCCGCCGGGATTGCGGGCGGAAAGCAGTGACATCGATATGGGGTCTGACCGCCCTTTACGAAATTGCGCTTAACGAGCCTGCCTGAAAACGCCACCTGATTTGAGAAGCAAGAAGTCTCGCCCGCTTTCGTCGCAGGCCTTAACCCTTCAAGACCTCGACCAAGGTTTTTCCGAGGCGCGCGGGGGAGGGTGATACCTTGATGCCCGCCGCTTCCATGGCCGCAGTCTTGCTCTGCGCATCGCCCTTGCCGCCCGAAATGATCGCGCCAGCGTGGCCCATGCGGCGCCCGGGTGGCGCGGTGCGCCCGGCGATGAAGCCGACCATCGGCTTCTTGCGCCCTTTTTTCGCCTCGTCGCGCAAGAATTGGGCGGCATCCTCCTCGGCCGAGCCGCCGATCTCTCCGATCATCACGATCGACGTGGTCTTGGGGTCGGCGAGAAACATCTCCAGGATATCGATGAACTCCGTCCCCTTGACCGGGTCACCGCCGATGCCGACGGCGGAGGTCTGGCCGAGGCCTTCGCGCGTTGTCTGATAAACCGCTTCGTAAGTGAGCGTGCCAGAACGCGACACGATGCCGACCGAGCCGCGCTTGAAGATCTGGCCCGGCATGATCCCGATCTTGCATTCGCCTGCGGTCATGACACCTGGGCAATTCGGTCCGATCAGGCGGGATTTCGAACCCGAGAGAGCACGTTTGGTACGAATCATGTCCGCGACGGGAATGCCTTCGGTAATGCACACGATGAGCGGCACCTGCGCATCGATCGCCTCGCAAATCGCGTCGGCTGCTCCCGCAGGTGGCACATAAATGACGCTCGCATCCGCCCCCGTCGCCTCGCGCGCCTCGATAACGGTGTCGAAGACAGGAAGGTTCAAATGCTGAGCGCCCCCCTTTCCGGGTGCCACGCCGCCAACCATCCGCGTCCCATAGGCGATCGCCTGTTCGGAGTGGAACGTGCCGTTCTTGCCGGTGAAGCCCTGGCACATGACCTTGGTCGAGGCGTCGATGAGGATGGACATTCCAATTCTCGCTAAGGAGCTTCGGGGAGAGTTATAACGGCGTTCGTATCCAGGAACGTATCAACGCTCGTAGCAATCTTCGCGCTTCCACTTGTAGCTGGGGCCGAGCTTGGCCGCGGAGTTTTCGCTCATTTGCCTCAGTTCGGCGATCACCTGCTTGAGCCGGTCGCCGTGCGCGGCTCTCTCATCCAGATTTCCACGCACGCTTGCCCTCACCATCGATTCAGTTTTTGACCGCATCCACGATCTTCCTTGCCGCGTCGTCGAGATCGTCCGCCGAGATGACGTTCAAGCCCGATCTGTCGAGGATAGCCTTGCCGAGCTCGACATTGGTGCCTTCGAGACGCACCACGAGAGGGACTTTGAGCCCCACCTCCTTCACGGCCGCGATCACGCCTTCGGCGATGATGTCGCATTTCATGATGCCGCCGAAGATGTTGACCAAAATGCCTTTGACCTTCGGGTCGGCGGTGATGATCTTGAAGGCGGCCGCAACCTTCTCTTTCGTGGCGCCGCCGCCGACATCGAGGAAGTTCGCGGGCTCCTCGCCGTAAAGCTTGATGATGTCCATGGTGGCCATGGCAAGGCCGGCCCCGTTCACCATGCAGCCGATCGTGCCGTCGAGCGCCACGTAGGAGAGGTCGTGCTTGGAGGCCTCGATTTCCTTGGAGTCCTCCTCGCTCGTGTCGCGCAGCGCTAAAATATCGGCGTGGCGGTAAAGAGCGTTGTCGTCGAACGAGATTTTTGCGTCGAGGCAGATGAGCCGGTTCTCCTTGGTGATGATGAGCGGATTGATCTCGAGAAGGCTCATGTCCTTGGCGAGGAAGGCCGCATAGAGCTGCGCCACGAGCCGCTCGGCTTGCTTGGCGAGATCGCCCGTCAGTCCCAAGGCTTTGGCAACCTTGTGGCCGTGATAGGTCATGACGCCCGTCGCGGGATCGATCGAGAAGGAGACGATCTTATCGGGCGTCTCATGCGCCACTTTCTCGATGTCCATGCCGCCTTCGGTCGACACGACGAAAGCTATGCGCGAGGTTTCCCGATCGACAAGCATTGAGAGATAGAGCTCGCGCGAGATCGCCGATCCATCCTCGACGTAGAGCCGGTTCACCTGCTTGCCGGCGGGACCCGTCTGGACGGTCACAAGCGTGTTGCCGAGCATCTCGTTTGCGAAGCGCTTGACCTCCTCGACCGATTTGGCGAGCCGCACGCCACCCTTGTCGCCGGCGGCCGCTTCCTTGAACCTGCCCTTGCCGCGCCCGCCCGCATGGATCTGGCTCTTCACGACAAAAAGCGGTCCGCCGAGCTCCTTTGCGGCTGATTCCGCCTCAGCGACCGTGAAAGCGGGCTTGCCGCGCGACACCGGCACGCCGAACTCCTTCAGCACGGCCTTGGCTTGGTATTCATGGATGTTCATCGAGAAGTTCCTGGCGTCGCCGCGGATGAATGCTCGCCCCCAATGGCGCCCACGCGCCTTGCTGTCCCAGAGCTACCGGTGCCAGCCATGCCGCGAGGTCAAAGCACCGGCCTTCGGAGAGGTCGCTGGTGGATCAAGCCGCTGTCGAATTCTTCACCCCTTCAGAGCCGCATTGATGCCTCGGCAAGCCTCGATGAGCCCTTTCACCGAAGCGACTGATTTCTCGAACATCGCGCTTTCTTCCTTGTTCAGCTCGATCTCGACCACGCGTTCCACGCCGGCAGCGCCAATGACGACCGGCACGCCGAGGAAAAGGCCCTTTTGCCCGTATTGCCCGTCGAGATATGTGGCGCAGGGAAGCACGCGTTTCTTGTCCCGCAAATAGCTTTCCGCCATCGCGATCGCGGAAGCGGCGGGAGCATAGAAGGCCGAACCCGTCTTCAACAGATTGACGATCTCGCCGCCTCCCTTGCGGGTGCGCTCGACGATGGCATCGATCTTGGCTTGCGTCGTCCAGCCCGTCTTGACGAGATCAGGGAGCGGAATGCCGGCGACCGTCGAGTAGCGCACGAGCGGCACCATGTCGTCTCCGTGACCGCCGAGCACGAAAGCGGAGACATCCTCGACCGAGACACCGAGCTCCTCGCTCAAAAAGAAACGGAAACGGGCCGAATCGAGGACGCCCGCCATGCCGACGATCTTCTTCGTCGAAAGGCCTGAGAATTTCTGCAAAGCCCAAACCATCGCGTCCAGCGGATTGGTGATGCAGACGACGAAGGCCTGCGGACAATATTGTTTGATCCCGGCGCCGACGGCCTCCATCACCTTGAGATTGATGCCGAGGAGATCGTCGCGGCTCATCCCGGGCTTGCGCGGCACGCCCGCGGTGACGATCACGACGTCGCAGCCCTTGAGGTCGGCATAGGATTGGGTGCCCTTGTAGCGCGCATCGAAGCCTTCGACCGGAGAGGATTCCGCGATGTCGAGCCCTTTGCCTTGGGGAAGCCCTTCGGCAATGTCGAACATGACGACGTCGCCGAGCTCCTTCAGCCCGACGAGATGAGCGAGCGTGCCCCCGATCTGGCCGGCACCGATCAGGCCTATCTTGCTGCGCGCCATTTCAGTTTCCCAAATTGCGGAATCGAGCTTGGGCACCCGCCGGGCAGGCGCGTCTCGACCCGGTGATTCCAGGGATACGGGCAGGCCGGACGCGGCCCTTCTAGCGAGGGGGGCGGGCTCGTTCAAGCGCGCGCGAGCCTGGTCCCCGACAAAGTTGCGACGCGCGCAAGAGGTGTCCCAGCGCTATTGAACCAGGACGGACTTAGCGCGTATGAGAGTTAGAGCCGTCGTGATTTCGAACTCCGATTTGGTGAAGGCGACGAGGTCGGCCACGCGGTGCCGGGACCATTTTGGGAAGGGCGCGGGAGCGACCTCAGAGACGAAAAATAAGGAAAATCGATGCACAGAACAATGTTTTCCGCAGCCGCCGCGCTCCTCATGGCCGTCGTGGCTTCTCAGGGCGCCAATGCCTTTCCTTTGGCCTCGCCCCCTTCCGACAACGCTAATATTACGCTCGTAGCTGGTGGTTGCGGGCCCGCCTTCCACCGTGACCCATGGGGCCGGTGCGTCCCCAACTATTGGGGGCCGCGTCCTTACGCTTACGGCTGGCATCGTTGCTGGGTCAGGCCGACGATTTGGGGGCCGCGCCGCGTCTGTCGCTGATTTGAAAACTTTTGCGGAAGGCCAAAGCAGCCTTCCTCACCCTTCAGGAGAGTTGTTCTCGCGCGAGTTTGGCGCTCCCACGCAACTCCTGATCTTCCAAACGTTGGCTGACGGCTTGCCCGCAAGAGGCCGATGTCTGTGAAGGTCCCAAGTTGATAAAAAAGCATGGAGAAGGAGGGATGCGCTTGGTTCGATTCCAAGCCGTCGTGTTGCTTTTGGCGGGGATAGTACCGTTCACGCCCAAGCCATACCAGTCGGCGCAGCCTCGATTGGCCGCCCCGGCATGACTCTCGTGGCTAAGGAGTGCCCGCGCGGCTATCACCGTGGTCACCGTGGTGGTTGCGTGCGCCACCATGCCGCGTGTAGCTTTTTAGATCCTCGCGGCTGCTGACTAGGCTCAAAGTTGGATCGCGCCACCAGCGCAGATGAAGTACCAACAATCGTTCATCTTTGCCGCGCCGGACGCGTGGGCCCCGAAACAACAAAATAAACCAACGCGTTTTGCGGTACCCCCTTGGCAAAACGAAGCCGACCGTCTAAGAGACGCGCTTCCGTGAAGACTCCGCAAAGGGCCTTTTCGGGCGCGTCGCCTTGGCGGCTTGCCTTGACGATGCGGTTGCCCGCTTCATTCCAGCGCCAATCGCGCCCCCATTTCGTGCCAATGTCAAGTCCTGAGGCACTGATGGATGCACAGACTGGAGGAGGCGGATCGATACCTGTCCGAGACCGCAGGCGCCGGCACCGCCGGCTTAAAAGAGTTCAGCCTGCGCAGATGGGATGAGGCATGAGCCGTGGGCGGAGCGAGTTCCGAGCACGGCTTTGCGCTTTGACCGACTGGATCGAGGTCGCGGGGTCTCCCGCGCGGCCGGACAGGCACTGGAAACCGTCGCTGGGCGCAAATGAGCGTTCCGCGGCCTGAAGCGCAACCGGCGGTAGGAACCCGAGTTCCTGACCGCCTTCGTCGATGAGAGAGCCCACGTGGAACGTGCGGAAAAGCAAGAATTCGTAACCGGGCTTCGTTCGACCTTTCAGGCGAACGCGTCCGTCATCGTCGCGCATTACGCCGGCCTTAGCGTCTCCGATATGCAGGCTTTGCGCAAGCAGGCCAAGCAAGCAGGCGTTTCTGTGAAGGTGGCCAAGAACCGCCTCGCCAAGATCGCGCTCGACGGAACCGAGGCCGCCTCGATTGCTCCGCTGCTCAAAGGACCGACGCTGCTCGCCTATTCGAGCGATCCGGTCGCGGCGGCGAAGGTCGCGGTTGAATACGCCAAGGTCAACGAGAAGCTCATCGTTCTCGGCGGCGCGATGGGCGCGACATCTCTCGACCCAAAAGGGGTGAAGAATCTGGCGAGCCTGCCCTCGCTCGACGAATTGCGGGGCAAAATCGTGGGCCTTCTGGTGGCGCCGGCGACCAAGCTCGCCCAACTTGCCAATGCACCCGCCAGCAAGCTTGCCCGCGTTGTCGCCGCCTACTCCGAGAAGGAAAAGGCGGCCTGAGGCCGCCTCATTGATGGCTCAAGTCGACTGAACCGCTTGGAATTCCACAAAACCGACCTAAATAAAGGAACATCTCCCATGGCTGACCTCTCCAAACTCGTAACCGAACTTTCGGGCCTTACCGTCCTGGAGGCCGCTGAGCTCGCCAAGATGCTCGAGGAAAAATGGGGCGTTTCGGCCGCGGCCGCCGTTGCCGTCGCCGCAGCACCCGGCGGTGCTGGCGGTGCCGCGCCCGCCGCCGAGGAGAAGACGGAATTTACGGTGGTTTTGGCGAGCGTCGGCGAGAAAAAGATCGAAGTCATCAAGGAAGTGCGGGCCATCACCGGGCTTGGTCTGAAGGAGGCCAAGGACCTCGTCGAGGCGGCCCCGAAGCCGGTGAAGGAAGGCGTGGCCAAGGAAGAGGCCGACAAGCTGAAGGCTCAGCTCGAGAAGGCGGGTGCGAAGGTCGAGCTGAAGTGAGTTTCGAGCCGGCGTTGGCCGGCGCTGCATGGTCTGAGCGGCACTTTGAGGGTGCCGCGCGCGTCATGCGGGGCGTCGCGGGAACGCCTCTGTTCGTGAGCCCTGAAGCCATTCGGCTCCGGGGTTTTCGTGTTGCATCGGGCCGTTTGCCAGACGCATCGAATGGGCGGCCAAGGCCGACCTTTGAAAAGCAGGGACGAGTGCAAAGGCCTCGATTTATTGAGATCGGGACGAAAGGCGGGCTGCCGGTTTCGGTTTCCTGGCTTTTTTGAGAAGCGAAGAGGGCCGTGTGACGGCCCTGGCCGTAAGTCGTTGAGTTTACGAAGCAAGCGTATTCGCCGTCCGGATTCGAGCCCGGACATGGGAAGGCAAGAGGAGCGACATGGCTCACACTTTCACAGCCCGCAAGCGCATTCGGAAATATTTCGGCAAAGTCCGCGAAGGCGCGGTCATGCCGAACCTCATCGAGGTGCAGAAGGCTTCCTACGACCAATTCCTGCAGATCCACGAGATTGGCGCCAATCGGACCAATGATGGCCTGCAGGCGGTCTTCAAGTCGATTTTTCCCATCTCGGATTTCGCCAAGACCGCTCAACTCGATTTCGTGAAATACGAGTTCGAACCGCCGAAATTCGATGTCGATGAATGTCGCCAGCGCGGCATCACCTATGCGGCTCCCCTCAAGGTGACGCTTCGCCTCATCGTGTTCGATGTCGACCCGGACACGCAGGCGAAGTCCGTCAAGGATATCAAGGAACAGGACGTCTACATGGGCGACATGCCGCTCATGACCTTGAACGGCACCTTCATCGTCAACGGCACCGAGCGCGTCATCGTCTCGCAAATGCATCGCTCCCCTGGCGTATTCTTCGATCACGACAAGGGCAAAACGCACTCTTCCGGCAAGCTGCTCTTCGCCGCGCGCATCATTCCGTATCGGGGCTCCTGGCTCGACATCGAATTCGACGCCAAGGACATCGTGCACACGCGCATCGATCGCAAGCGCAAAATTCCCGTCACCTCGCTGCTTTACGCGCTCGGCATGGACGGCGAGGAAATCCTCGCGCATTTCTACCAGAGGATCGGCGTGGAGCGCGACGGGGATGCCTGGCGCCAGCCCTTCGATCCCGAACGCCTGAAGGGCACCACGCCCGCAACCGACATCTTGGATGCCGATTCCGGGGATGTGGTCATCGAAGCGGGCCGCAAGGTCACCGCGCGCGTGGCGCGTCTCGTCGCGGAGAAGGGGGTCGAGGCCATCAGGCTGACCAATGAGGACCTCGTCGGGCAATATATCGCCGAAGACATCGTCAACCCCGAAACGGGCGAGATCTATGTGGAGGCGGGTGCCGAGATCGAGCCGAAGCTTCTCGACAGCTTGATCGAGGCGGGCGTGACGGAGCTGCCTCTGCTCGACATCGATCACATCAATGTCGGAGCTTATATCCGCAACACGCTCGCGGTCGACAAGGCGTCGACCCGGGAAGAGGCGCTCTTCGACATCTACCGCGTGATGCGGCCGGGAGAACCGCCGACGCTCGAGACGGCCGAAGCGATGTTCAACTCCCTCTTCTTCGATCCGGAGCGCTACGACCTTTCGGCCGTGGGGCGCGTGAAGATGAACATGCGCCTCGACCTCAAGGTCGAAGACACGGTTCGCGTGCTTCGCAAAGACGACATACTCGCGGTCGTCAAGGAGCTCGTCGAGCTGCGCGACGGGCGCGGCGAGGTGGACGACATCGACCACCTCGGCAATCGCCGTGTACGTTCCGTCGGCGAGTTGATGGAGAACCAGTTCCGCGTGGGGCTGTTGCGCATGGAGCGCGCGGTGCGCGAGCGCATGTCCTCGGTCGAAATCGCGACCGTGATGCCCCAGGACTTGATCAACGCCAAGCCGGTCGCGGCGGCGGTGCGCGAGTTCTTCGGCTCCTCGCAGCTCTCCCAGTTCATGGATCAGATCAATCCGTTGTCGGAAATCACTCATAAGAGGCGACTTTCCGCGTTGGGTCCCGGCGGCCTCACGCGGGAGCGGGCAGGCTTCGAGGTGCGCGACGTGCACCCGACCCATTATGGTCGTATCTGCCCGATCGAGACGCCCGAAGGCCCGAATATCGGGCTCATCAACTCGCTTGCGACTTTCGCGCGCATCAACAAATACGGCTTCATCGAAAGCCCGTATCGGCGCGTCGCGCATGGCAAGGTGACCGATCAGGTGGATTACCTCTCGGCCATGGAGGAGGCCAAGCACTACGTCGCCCAGGCCATGTCCGCCGTCGACCGGCACGGCAAGCTCACCGACGATCTCGTCGTGTGCCGACACGCGGGCGACGTCATCGTCGTTCCGCCTGAGCGCGTCGACTACATGGACGTGTCGCCCAAGCAGCTCGTCTCGGTCGCGGCTGCCCTCATTCCGTTCCTCGAAAACGATGACGCCAACCGCGCGCTCATGGGCTCCAACATGCAGCGCCAGGCAGTGCCGCTCCTGAAAGCCGACGCACCCTTCGTCGGCACGGGCATGGAAGGGGCGGTGGCGCGCGACTCCGGCGCGGCGATCGCAGCGCGGCGCACGGGCATCATCGATCAGGTGGACGCGTCTCGTATCGTCGTGCGCGCCACCGAGGACCTCGATCCGACGAAGCCGGGTGTCGACATCTATCGATTGATGAAATTCCAGCGCTCGAACCAGTCGACCTGCATCAACCAGCGCCCGTTGGTGAAGGTCGGCGATGTGGTTCAGAAGGGCGAGATCATCGCCGACGGCCCCTCGACCGAGCTCGGAGAGCTCGCGCTCGGGCGCAATGTGCTCGTCGCCTTCATGCCTTGGAACGGCTACAACTTCGAAGATTCGATTCTGCTTTCCGAGAACATCGCGAAGGAGGACGTTTTCACCTCGATCCATATCGAAGAGTTCGAGGTCATGGCTCGCGACACCAAGCTCGGGCCGGAAGAGATCACCCGCGATATTCCGAATGTCTCGGAAGAAGCTTTGAAGAACCTCGACGAGGCGGGCATCGTCTATATCGGAGCCGAAGTTCAGGCGGGCGATATCCTCATCGGCAAGATCACTCCCAAGGGCGAAAGCCCGATGACACCCGAGGAAAAGCTTCTGCGCGCCATCTTCGGCGAGAAGGCGTCGGATGTGCGCGACACTTCGCTTCGCGTGCCTCCGGGAGTGCAAGGCACGATCGTCGAGGTCCGCGTCTTCAACCGCCATGGCGTGGAGAAGGATGAACGCGCCCAGGCAATCGAACGCGAGGAGATCGAGCGTCTTGCCAAGGACCGCGATGACGAGCAGGCGATCCTCGATCGCAACGTCTACGCGCGGCTCGGCGAACTCGTGCACAACAAGAAGGCGGTCGCCGGCCCCAAGGGCTTCAAGAAGGATACGAAGCTCGACAAGGAAACGCTCGCCCACTATCCGCGTTCGCAGTGGTGGAGTTTCGCCTTCTCGAACGATACGTTGATGAGCGAGCTCGAGGCGATGCGTCGCCAATACGACGAGTCGAAAAAGGGGCTGGAACAGCGCTTTCTCGACAAGGTCGAAAAGCTGCAGCGCGGCGATGAGATGCCTCCCGGCGTGATGAAGATGGTCAAGGTCTTCGTCGCCGTGAAGCGCAAGATCCAGCCAGGCGACAAAATGGCGGGCCGACACGGCAATAAGGGCGTGGTGTCCAAGATCGTGCCCGTCGAGGACATGCCGTTCCTCGAGGATGGCACCTCGGTCGACATCGTGCTCAATCCGCTCGGCGTGCCGAGCCGCATGAATGTCGGGCAGATCCTGGAAACGCATCTCGGCTGGGCTTGCGCCGGGCTCGGCAAACAGATCGAGGCCGCGGTCGAAGGCTATCGCAAGGCCCACGACGCCAAGAAGCTGCGGCGTGCAGTGGAGAAGATTTACGGCAAAGGCAGTTCCGCGGCGGAGCTCGAAGACGAGGATCTCGTCGAAATGGCGGGCAGCCTCTCGCGCGGCGTGCCGATCGCGACGCCCGTCTTCGATGGTGCCAAGGAGGGCGATATCGAGGACATGCTGGAACTCGCCGGTCTCGACAAGTCCGGCCAAGTGACGCTCTACGACGGCCGCTCGGGCGAGGCCTTCGACCGCAAGGTGACCGTGGGCTACATCTACATGCTCAAGCTCAACCACCTCGTGGACGACAAGATCCACGCGCGCTCGATCGGCCCTTACAGCCTCGTCACCCAGCAGCCGCTCGGCGGCAAGGCGCAGTTCGGCGGACAACGTTTCGGCGAAATGGAAGTCTGGGTGCTCGAAGCCTACGGCGCGGCCTACACGTTGCAAGAAATGCTCACCGTCAAATCCGACGACGTGGCAGGCCGAACCAAGGTCTACGAGGCGATCGTGCGCGGCGACGATACGTTCGAGGCCGGAATTCCGGAGAGCTTCAACGTGCTCGTCAAGGAGATGCGTTCGCTTGGCCTCAATGTGGAGCTCGCAACGAAGCGTGTTCCACCCGCGGCACCTCCGACGGCGGAGGCCGCCGAGTGAAGCGCGGCAAGAGGACAGCTTCGTAAGCACAACCGCATAAGGTCCTCTCTCGCGTCGCGAGAGAGGTGAGATCAGTTTTCCCGCCGTTGTCCGGCACATCCGGCACGGCTCAGATTTGAGGAGATGGCGATGAACCAAGAGGTCATGAGCATCTTCAACCAACCGGCACAGCCGGTGTCGTTCGATCGCATCCGGATCGCTTTGGCGAGCCCTGAGAAGATCAAGTCGTGGTCGTTCGGCGAGATCAAAAAGCCCGAGACGATCAACTATCGCACCTTCAAGCCGGAGCGCGATGGGCTGTTTTGCGCGCGCATCTTCGGCCCGATCAAGGATTACGAGTGCTTGTGCGGCAAGTACAAGCGCATGAAGTACAAGGGCATCATTTGTGAGAAATGCGGCGTCGAGGTCACGCTGTCGCGCGTGCGCCGCGAGCGCATGGGCCATATCGAGCTCGCGGCTCCCGTCGCCCATATCTGGTTCTTGAAGTCGCTGCCTTCGCGCATCGGGCTCTTGCTCGACATGACGCTGAAGGACATCGAGCGCGTCCTCTACT
>JAFBAS010000068.1 GCA_019247605.1 Hyphomicrobiales bacterium | reverse complement strand
CGCTACCCCAATGTCGTAATAAGAGCCATCGCCCACCACCCTTGCGGTCCTGCCGCCGCCACGCCTACATCCAGCTTATGAGCGGTGAAGACCTCCCACCTGTCGCGAGCGAGGAAGAGGACGAGGAGGAAGCGCTCGCTCCCTTCCAGGCTTCCGAGAACGACGACGCGGAAAGCGAGCCTCGAACGGAGAGCGCGGTCGGCGCCGGCGCTTCGGTCATCCGTCGCCAGTTGAAGCACGCCCCAAATGCTCCGGGCGTCTACCGCATGATCGCGGCGAATGGCGACGTGCTCTATGTCGGCAAGGCCCGCAACATCCGCGCCCGCATCGCGGCTTACGCGCGCGGCCAGGCGCACACGAACCGCATCGCCCGCATGATCGCCGAGACGGCCGCGATGGAATTCGTCACCACCGCCACCGAGACCGAGGCACTCTTGCTCGAGGCCAATCTCATCAAGCAGCTCAAGCCGCGCTACAACGTGCTGCTCCGCGACGACAAATCCTTCCCCTATATCCTCGTGACCCGCGATCATGTGTCGCCGCAGATCACCAAGCATCGCGGCGCGCGCAATCGGCTCGGCGATTATTACGGGCCCTTCGCCAGCGTCTGGGCGGTGAACCGCACCTTGAACGCCTTGCAGCGCGCCTTCTTGTTGCGCTCCTGCTCGGACTCCTTTTACGACAACCGCACCCGTCCCTGCCTCCTCTACCAGATCAAGCGCTGCGCCGGGCCGTGCACGGGCGAGGTGAGCCACACGGCGTATCAGAAGCTCGTCGGCGAGGCGCGCGATTTTCTTTCCGGCAAGAGCCGCTCGGTGCGGGCCCGTCTCGGTAACGAGATGCAAGAGGCGTCCGACGCGCTCGAATTCGAGCGGGCCGCAAGGCTGCGCGATCGCATCGCGGCGCTCTCAGCCATCCAGGCGAGCCAGGACATCAATCCGCAATCGACCGAGGAAGCCGATGTTTTCGCGCTCGCGCGCCAGGCCGGCCATATGTGTGTCGAGGCCTTCTTCTTCCGCAACTTCCAGAATTGGGGAAATCGCGCCTATTTTCCGAAGGCCGATCCTGCCTTGAGCGACGCGGAGGTGCTCGGCCCCTTCCTGGCTCAGTTCTATGACGACAAGCCGACACCGAAGCTCATCCTCCTATCCCATGAAGTCGAGGAGCAGGAGCTCTTGCGCGAGGCGCTTTCGGCGCGCTCGGGCGTGCGCCTCGAGATCATCGTGCCGAAGCGCGGCGAGAAGCGCGACCTCGTGGCCCACGCGTCCCGCAACGCGGCGGAAGCGCTGGCGCGCCGCCTCGCGGATACCTCGTCGCAAGAAAAACTCCTGGCTGCGGCCGGCGCAGCCTTCGGCCTCGACAAGGCGCCGCGCCGCATCGAGGTCTACGACAATTCCCACATCATGGGGACGAATGCGATCGGCGCCCTGATCGTCGCGGGCCCGCAAGGCTTCATGAAGACGCATTACCGGACTTTCAACATCAAATCGGAAGAGCTCACGCCCGGCGACGACTACGCCATGATGCGCGAGGTGCTGAAGCGGCGCTTCGTCCGGCTGGTGAAGGAGAGCCCGCGCGCGACATCGCCACCTGCCGGGCCGGACGAAAGTTTTGCCGCGGCAGTGTCCGCGCCGAGCATGCCGACGCCGACACCGGAGGAGCAAAGCGCGATCGACGCGGACGATATTCAGCCGCGTCCCTTCGATCCGCCGCCGACGCAGTTTTCGAAGCGGCGCCTCGGCGCCGACGACTCGGCGATCTATGCAGGACAGGTCACGGCGATCTCGACAGTCGCGCCGCCCGCGCCCGCGTCCGCCGATCCCGAGGCTTTTCCCGCCTGGCCAGACCTCGTCCTCATCGATGGCGGGAGGGGACAGTTGCAGGCAGCGCTCGCGACGCTTGCCGAAGTCGGCGTGGCCGATGTGCCGGTCGTCGCGATCGCCAAGGGGCCGGATCGCAATGCGGGCCGGGAAACCTTCCACGTGCCGGGGCGCGAGCCTTTCCGCCTCGAGCCGCGCGATCCGGCGCTTTACTTCATGCAGCGCTTGCGCGACGAGGCGCATCGCTTCGCCATCGGCACGCACCGCGCGAAGCGCTCACGCGAGCTCGTGAAGAGCCCGCTCGACGAGATCGGAGGCGTGGGCCCACGCCGCAAGCGCGCGCTCCTCCTGCATTTCGGCACCGTGAAGGCGATCGAGCGCGCCTCGCTCGACGATCTCACGCATGCGCCGGGCGTGAACGCAGCGACCGCGAAAGCCGTCTACAGCTTCTTTCACCCGAACGCTTGAGCCTCATTGAACTCTTCATCTTTACACCTCGCCGAACTCGCCGATCCACGCTATGGGTCAGCTGATGAGCGTGCGCTCGCGCACTGCCATGTACACCCTACGAGACAGCGCGCCTCGTGGGCCTCTTCAAATCCTGCAAATCCAGCCGAGGAACGACATGATCACGCTTTACGGAATTATGTGTCGCCTGCGCGACGCGCGGGGCGCACGCGCTATCATCCTTGATGAGGATTCGAGAGAATTGAAAATTACGGCCGGACGGTTTTTGTTTAACCGGTTACGAAGTCATCTCACCCATTGGTGTGCTCGTTTCGGATAGTTGCTTTTCGCGCTGACAGTCCGGAAAGTAGTCGCCTCACAATGTAATGGAACGAGCGCAGTCCGATCATGGACGTAGGAGACTGGTTACGCACGCTCGGCTTAGGCCAATACGAGGCCGCATTTCGCGAAAACGAGATCGATGCCGAGGTTCTGCCTGAGTTAACGGATCAACATCTGAAAGACCTGGGCGTTGCGCTCGGGCACAGATTGAAGATGCTTCGCGCAATCCGCGAACTTGCTGCAAAAACCGCTATCAAGTCGGACTTGGGATTCACTCCAGAGCCGCAGGCTCAAGCCACAGCCGAACGCCGTCAGCTGACGGTCATGTTCTGTGACCTGGTGGGTTCGACTGCTCTCGCAGCTCAGCTCGATCCCGAGGACCTGCGAGACGTGATCGGTGCGTATCACCGCCGGGTAACCAAGGTGGTTGGTCGTTACGATGGGTTTGTCGCCAAATACATGGGTGATGGTGTGCTCGTGTATTTCGGTTACCCGCAGGCGCATGAGGACGACGCCGAACGGGCTGTGCGAGCCGGGCTGAAGCTGGTCGGCACGATGGATACGGTTCCGTCATCAACGGAAACCGCACTTCAGATCCGAGTCGGGATTGCCACTGGCCTAGTCGTCGTCGGTGATCTGATCGGATCGGGTGAAGCGAAGGAGCATGGCATTGTCGGCGAGACACCTAACCTTGCGGCGCGCCTGCAAGGCATTGCAGAACCGAACACCGTGGTTATTGCGGAAGGCACGCGAAAGCTCATCGGTAATTTGTTCGAGCTGGCGGATCTCGGGCCAAAGGAGCTCAAGGGAATCAACGGACCGGTGCCGGCCTGGTCACCGCTGCGCGCTGGTTCGGCCGAAGGCCGCTTCGAGGCGATGCATGCGACTGGATTCACCGAGTTGGTCGGGCGTGAAGAGGAACTCGAACTACTGCTGCGACGCTGGTCGCGAGCAAAGACCGGCGAAGGCCAAGTGGCGCTGCTCTCTGCCGAGCCTGGTATCGGCAAGTCTCGGTTGATCGAGGAACTGCTGGAGCGCGTCGCGGTCGAGCAACCGATAACGATCCGATATTTCTGCTCGCCACATCACCAGGATAGTGCGTTCTACCCGGTCATTGGGCAACTAGAGCGCGCTGCCGGCTTTACTCGCGGCGACGCGCCCTGCATCAAACGGGAAAAGCTGGCTGCCAACCTCCGCAAAAGCAGCTCCGCTGAAGAGGATTTGCCAATTTTCGCTGAGCTCCTTTCGCTACCCGGCTTGGCCCCGGGGAGCACTGTTGAGTTGCCACCACAGCGTAAGAAGGAACTCACTCTTGAAGCCCTGCTGCGCCAGTTCCAAAGTCTTGCGCGTAGGGCACCGACCATTATCGTGTTCGAGGACCTGCACTGGATCGACGCGACGACGAGGGAGCTGCTGGATCGCGTGATCGCTCTGATTGAGCAGTTGCCGGTGCTGCTCATCGCTACGTTCCGTCCCGAGTTTCAGCCTCCTTGGATCGGCCAGGCCCACGTCACGATGCTGGCCTTGACGCGACTCGATCGACAACGTGGCGCGGCGCTGGTGCGCCAACTCGGCGCTCACGCGGTCGCGCTTTCGTCCAGTACGGTCGAGGAAATCGTCGAGCGCGGCGATGGCGTGCCGCTATTCCTCGAAGAGATCACCAAAGTAGTCCTAGAGAATGCGGCGCTCGGCGAGATCGCCGGAAAGTCCCATTTGCGCTCTGGCGCGATCTCTGTGCCGCCAACGCTGCAGGCGTCGCTTTTGTCCAGGCTTGATCGACTCGGCCTCGCGTCCCGCGAGGTTGCTCAGACTGGCGCCGCGATCGGCCGCAACTTCTCCTACGAACTCGTGGCCGCGGTGTGCCAGCGCGACGAGACCGAGACCACCGATGCGCTCGGGCGGCTCGTCCAATCGGGGCTCGTTTTCCAGCGTGGCGCACCGCCTGCTGCCGAATATCAGTTCAAGCACGCGCTCGTCCAAGACACCGCCTACGGCACACTACTGCGCAGCGCGCGTCTCGCGCTACATTCGCGTATTGCCGCCACAATGAGGGTACGGTCCCCTGAGATCGTCGAGCGGTCACCGGAGGTCCTTGCGCATCACCTGACCGAAGCCGGAGAGCTCGATACAGCCGCTAACTACTGGCTCGAGGCCGGTCGCCGAGCAGTGCAGCAATCTGCCAACATCGAAGCAGCCGCGCACTTGATCCGTGGCATTGCAACCTTGGCCGGGCGACCACAAACGCGCGAGTGCGAGCGCCAGGAACTCGCGCTGCAATTGACGCTTGGCCCGGCATTGCTCTCGAATGAGGGATACGGTTCCCCTGGAGCGAAGGCTGCTTATCTGCGAGCGGCCACTCTGGCGGATCGGCTCGAAGATGACAGGGCGCGCTTCGCGGCGAGCTGGGGATTGTGGATTACCGCTGCCTCAAGCCTCAGCAACGTTGAGGTGCAGCTGGAGCATCTGGGCGCTTTGATTGAGATTTCCGAACGGATTTCTGACCCCGAGCTGATCCTTCAGGCACATCACTCCGCCTGGGCGACTTACGTATTCAGAGGTGAGCTCGAGCGCAGCGTACAACACGTCCAAAAGGGACTCGCGCTTTACGATCCGCAAAAACATCGGCATCACGGGCTGATTTATGGCGGGCATGATCCGGCCGTGTGTGGAAAGGGCTTCAACGCTTTGCTTCTCTGGTTACTTGGCTATCCTGACCAGGCAGCGCAAAGCGCGGCTGACAGCGTTGCGGTTGCCGAAGGACTCGGCCACGTACCGAGCCTGCTCCACTCACTCTGGTTCGCGGGCGTCTTCCATTGCGTGACACGCAACCCCGAAACAGCCCGACATCATGGCGAGCGCCTCCTTCGGCTCGCTCGCGAGCACAAGCTTGCGCAATACGAAGCGGTCGGAGGTATAATTCGCGGTCGAGCATCGGCAGAGCTTGGTCACCAGGACGGCCTTGCCGAGATAAGGTCATCGCTCCGCGACTACGGCGAAGGCACCCGATTCATGTTGGATCTGTTTTCCGCGCTCCTCGCGGAGATTGAGCTATCGGCGGGTCAATTCGAACATGCGAGGACCGCGCTTGCCAGTGCGAGCGGCGCAGATATGCTCTTTTGGCGATCCGATCTCTTGCGGGTGAAAGGTGATTTGCACCGGATCGGGGCCAATGAAAACTCGGCGGCCCAAGCTTGCTATCTCGAAGCGATTACAGTGGCGCAAGCCCAACAGGCAAAATCGTTTGAACTGCGTGCGGCTGTTAGCATAGCACGCTTGTGGTGCGAACAAGGCAAGCGGATGGAGGCCCGCAATCTTCTCGCGCCCGTCTACTCGTGGTTCACTGAGGGGTTCGATACTCCCGACCTCCGCGAGGCCAAGGCGCTGCTCGACGAATTCACCATGCGATCCTGATCTAAGGACGAGCTGCGAAATCAGTTGTGGCAATCGAGGATCTTTGTCAGCGTCAACCTCGACGAGGCCGCGAAAGAGGCTCTACAGCCCGCGAACCAATCGAGTTTGTCGGGAAACCAGTCGTGCCTCGACTTTTGCTAAAGTGCTCATGAAGGCCCAGCGTGAGCGGAACCTCTTATCGGAGCCACAGGACAGGAATATGATCACGCTTTACGGAATGACGAGCCCGAATGTGGTGAAGATCATCATCGCGCTCGAGGAGGTCGGCCTTCCCCATGAGTTCAAGCCGGTCGACGTTTTCACCGGCCAGCAATTCGACCCTGCTTTCGTCAAGCTCAACCCGAACGCCAAGGTGCCGGTGATCGTCGATTCCGATGGGCCGGGCGGAAAGCCTTATACGGTCTTCGAATCGGGCGCGATCCTCCTCTATCTCGCCGAGAAGACCGGCAAGTTTCTGCCGACGGAGCGCAAGGCCCGCTACGACGTGATGCAATGGCTCATGGTGCAGCTCACCGGGGTCGGCCCGATGTTCGGCCAGTTCGTGCATTTTTTCCGCTTCGCCCCGCAAGGAAATGATTATTCTGTGAGCCGCTACCGCACCCAGGTGAAGCGCGTTTGCGATGTTCTCGAGACGCGGCTCGGCGAAGCTGCTTATCTCGGCGGCGCGGAGTACTCGATCGCCGACATGGCGACGTTCCCCTGGGCGCGCAACCTCAAGATGCTCTTCGGCGAGGGTGCCGATGCCTATCCGAAAATCCTCGCCTGGGTGGAAAAGATCGAGAAGCGCCCGGCGGTCGCGCGCTCCATCGAGAAGGTCGAGAAGCTTCGCGCAACGCTGACGCCCTTCGACAAGGCGAAGCCCGAAATCCTCGACAAAATTTTCGGCCGAGGCCAGCACGCGCTCACCTGAGCGCGGCCTCGCGTGAGGCCGAGCCGGCTCGCGCGCAAGTCAAACGGATCAGCGTTCACGGCCATGATCGAGTGCTCGGCCCGCATCAAGTCGACAAGAACCTGATCTCGCTGCCTTCGATCACGGCGCAAGTGAGGCGGCCCGTAGCGAAGGCGCCCGTGTCCACATTCACCCGGTTCGGCAGGAGTTCAGGCTCCGCGACCGGCGTGTGCCCGTGCACGATCATCATGCCGAAATCGCCACGCCAGGTGAGGAACTCCTCCCTTATCCAGATGAGATCGTGCGGGGCTTGCGCGCCGAGCTCGACGCCGGGCCGCACCCCAGCATGACAGAAGAAAAACTCTCCGATCGAGCGTGAGAGCTCGAGCGTGAGGAAGAATTCGCGATGCGCCTCCGGCAATGCGGCAAGAAAAGCGGTTCGAACGCCCTTCGGGCCGACGCCGAAATGAAGAGCGTCGATGTCGATACCGTAAGAGGCGAGCGTCTGCAGGCCGCCTAGCCGAAACCATTGGAGCCCGTCGCGTGGATCGACAAGAAAGCGCAGCAATGCCTCCTCGTGATTGCCCATCAGGAAGACCGAGCGATGCTCCTTGCCGAAAGCGAGAAGGCGATCGATCACCTCGCGCGAGGAAGGGCCGCGATCGACATAGTCACCGAGGAAAACCATCGTGTTGGCGGCAGAAGGCGCCTTCGCCTCATGCGTTCGGATGAGGTCCAGCATTCGTGAGAGAAGATCGACGCGGCCGTGAATGTCGCCGACCGCATAAACCCTTTGGCCGGGCGGCAAAACTTTCGGGTTTGGCAACTCTCCGGGCGATCGAGCGACCGTGCTGGCCTCGCCAAAAAGACGGGAGCCCAAGTATCTGAGCCGCGTCCAATCCAATCGCCCCCCGACTTCGGCAAGGCGCGGCCAGCGCGGGCGAGGAAACCCGCTCATGGGGAAGGAAACGCGGAGGGCACCCTGTTCGTTGCTCGCCTCCTCCGGTTCGCATCGCATGGCGCGATCGCTGCCAGAGCCGAGCCCGTCATGGATTGCAATCAGCTCTCGACAGAGTCAGCTCTCGACATTTGGCGCTCGCCTGATCATTCTTCATCCGTGCAGATCGACATCAACCGCTTCGCGAGGGGAGTAGCTCATGACCGATTATTGTCACCCGACCGCGCCGCATCACAAGCTCCGCATGCCGAATTGGTATGTTTCGAGCCTGATGATGGACCGCGCGCTCGATGCCGTTGCGCGGCGGGTCAAGAACCTCGATCGCAAGCATGACGTACCCTATGTGGCCGGCTATTCCAAGGACGGCAAGACGATCTACATCGATCGTCACCTGCCCAGCGAAATGAATTACAAAGGCCGCAAGATCAACACGGACCGCTTCCTCCTTCTGCACGAGGAGGTCGAAAAGACTTTGATCGATCAGCTGAACCTGCATTACCTGCACGCCCATCAGATCGCCACGCGGGCCGAAGAAGCCGCCGTCCGCGCTGCCGGGATATCCTGGCGCGAATACGATCGTTTCATGCAGAAATACGTGAAGAAAATGGGCGACGAACGCCTCACCAAGATACCCGGCGATCTCGACCTCAAGCCCTATCGCGACGAGCACGACGTGGAGCTTCTCGAGCGCATGGCGACTTCGGTGGCGAAGGGCGAACATCCGCCCGGCGTCGACAAGGCCGAGCTTCACGCCAAGATCAAAGCGCACATCAAGGACCGCATCGCGCATGCCCATGCGCATGTGCCGCCCGACAAGGCTCGCGCGCCTGCGCGGCGCAAGCCGGCCGCCAAACGGGTTGGAAAGAGAGCAACCGCGAGACGCTGAGGGTCAGGTCCGCGCGAGCCCGCGAGGGTTGCGTCACTCCTCCATCGTAAGGAGACTCGCATTGCCGCCTGCCGCCGCGGTGTTTACCGACACGACCTGTTCGGCCGCGAAGCGCTTGAGGTAATTCGGGCCGCCGGCCTTCGGGCCCGTGCCAGATAGACCGTGACCGCCAAAAGGCTGCACGCCGACGACGGCGCCGATCATGTTGCGGTTCACGTAAAGATTGCCGGCGTGCGAGAGCTCGCGAACCGTCCTTGCGGTCTCGTCGATGCGCGAGTGCAAGCCCATGGTGAGGCCATAGCCCGACGCATTGATCTCCTGCACGAGGCCCGGCAAAGCCTCGGAAGCATAGCGGACCACGTGCAGGATCGGGCCGAACACTTCCTGCTTGAGATCGGAAGCCCTCTCGAGCCGGATGATCGCCGGCGCCACGAAGGTCCCGGTCGCGGGCGCCGTGCCGGCGTAGAATGTCCTGCCCTCCCGCTGCATGCGCGCCGCATATTCGTCGAGCTTCTGCTTCGCCTCGGCATCGATCACGGGGCCGATCTGGACCGAAGGATCGCGTGGATCGCCGAGCTTCAACTCTTTGGCGGCCCCGGTCACCATTTCGAGCATGCGGTCGGCGACATCTTCCTGGAGGCAAAGGAGCCGCAAGGCCGAGCAGCGCTGCCCGGCCGAGCGAAAGGCGGAAAGTACCACGTCGTCGGAGACCTGCTCGGGAAGCGCGGTCGCGTCGACGATCATGGCGTTGATGCCCCCCGTCTCCGCGATCAACGGTACTATCGGCCCGTCCTTGGCGGCAAGCGCCCGGTTGATGAGCCGGGCGACCTCCGTCGAGCCGGTGAAGGCGACCCCCGCGACGGCCGGATGCGCCACAAGCGCTGCGCCGATCGCGCCATCGCCCAAGACGAGATTGAGCACGCTTTTCGGCACGCCCGCTTCGTGCAGGAGCTTCACCGCCTCGAACGCGATGAGGGGCGTCTGCTCCGCGGGTTTGGCGATGACGGCGTTGCCGGCAGCGAGCGCCGCGGTAACCTGGCCGAGGAAGATCGCCAGCGGGAAATTCCATGGGCTGATGCAGACGAACACGCCGCGCCCGCGCAGCACGAGACGGTTCTCCTCCCCGGCGGGGCCCGCAAGGAGCTCGCCTTCGCCGAATTGGGCGCGCGCCAGCATGGCGTAATAGCGGCAAAAATCGACAGCCTCGCGGATCTCCGCGAGCGCATCATCGAGCGTCTTGCCGGCCTCGGCCTGCAAGAGGGCAGTGAAGTGCCCGTGCCGCGCCTCGATGAGATCGGCGGCGCGCTCGAGGCATCGGGCGCGCTTCGCCGCAGGGGTCACATCCCAGGAGGGCGCGGCCCCTGCCGCGCCATCCATCGCTTGCGCCACAAGCGCGGTCTCGGCCTCGATCACCTGGCCGAGCGGCGCACCATCGATCGGGCTCGACAGGACACGCGCGTTCCCGCGAGCTTCATTGCCGTCGATCAGCGTGGCCGCACGAAACTTCTCGCTTTCCGCGCCACGGGCGTCGGCGAGGAAGGCGTCGAGGCTCGCGCGATGCCCGAACTCGACGCCCGATGAGTTCATGCGCGAAGGTCCATAAAGATCGCGCGGCAGCGGCAAATGCGGATTGGCGGCCTTCGCCGGGTCGCCGACCCACGCGCGCGGGCGCTCGATCAGCGTCTCGGCCGGCACATCCGGATCGGCCGCAAGACTGACGAAAGAGGAATTGGCCCCATTCTCCAAGAGGCGGCGCACGAGATAGGCGAGAAGATCGCGATGCCCGCCCACGGGCGCATAGGTCCGGCAAGCGACTTCGGGCGCGATCTGGGCAAGCTCGCCATAGAGCGCCTCGCCCATGCCGTGCAGCCGCTGGAATTCAAAGCCCGCCTCGGCGCCGTTGCGTTTGGCACGTCCCTCGCCCGCCCTCTCGAGCACGCTCGCCACGGTGAGCGCATTGTGGGTCGCGATTTGAGGATAGATGCGCGGCCGCAAGGACAAAAGCTTGTCTGCGCACGCCATGTAGTTGAGATCGGTCATGGCCTTGCGGGTGAATACCGGGTAACCGGAGAGGCCTCGCTCCTGCGCGCGCTTGATCTCGGTGTCCCAATAGGCGCCCTTGACGAGGCGCACCATGAAGCGCCGATCGAGAGTCTCGGCGAGCGCGGCCACCCAATCGATCACCGCGAGCGCGCGCTTCTGATAAGCTTGCACGGCAAGGCCGAAGCCATCCCACCCGGCGAGCGTTCGGTCGGTCGCCACGGCCGCGATCACGTCGAGCGAGAGCTCGAGCCGGTCGGCCTCCTCTGCGTCCACGGTGAAGTTGAGATCGTAGGATTTCGCCTTGCGGGCAAGCTCGATGACGCGGCCCACGAGCTCGGACATCACCCGGTCGCGGCTCGTCGCCTCGTAACGAGGATGAAGCGCTGAGAGCTTCACCGAGATGCCGGGCCTTTCCGGCAAGGGCATGTTGCCGGCGGCTCGCCCGATCGCCTCGATGGCATCCGCATAGCTTTGGAGATAGCGTCTCGCATCCTCGGCGGTGCGCGCGCCTTCACCGAGCATGTCGAAGGAATAGCGCTTGAGGCGACCGGCGCCCGAGCCAGCGCGCTTGAGCGCCGCCTCGATCGTCTCGCCGAGCACGAAATGATTGCCCATGACCCGCATGGCTTGGCGCGTGGCGCTGCGCACGGCAGGCAGGCCGATGCGCTTGGCGAGCCCGGCCACGATGCTGTGGGGCGTTTCGCCGGGCTGAATGAGGCGTGAGGTGATCGACAGCGCCCAAGCCGATGCCGAGACGAGGAGCGCGTCCGATTTGGTCTCGTGATGCGCAAAATCGCCTTGACCGAGCTTGTCCTCGATGAGGCGGTCCGCGGTCGCCGCGTCCGGAACCCGCAAAAGCGCCTCGGCCAGCACCATGAGGGCGAGCCCCTCCTTGGTGGAGAGCGAGTATTCCCGCAGGATCTCCTCGACCCCCCCGATGCCGCCGCTTCTCGAACGGATCGCGTGGATGAGCCTCAGCGCCGTGGCATCGATCTTGGCCTCGACGGAAGGCTGCTCCTCGGCGCCGTTGAAGAGGAGCCGTGCGAGCTTTGCATCGTCGGGCGCGAAAGCCGCCGAGAAGGGCCGAACCGAGCGATCAAAGGGCGGGGCTTCGCCAGGCATGAGTGGCTCCGGGCAGGACGAACGTGTTCGTGAGCGCATCGTAGCACTCTTCGGGCCGGCGCGGCGGTCGATCAGAGCGAATAGCGAGTAGCGAGGAGCGAGTAGCAAGAAAAAGAGCGACAGGGGCGGCTCTCACCTGGTGAGGGCTCTTGCGTGTCATACGCGCGCCCCCTGTGTGCTACTCGCTCCTCACCCCCTCCGTCAGCAACGCCTTCGCGGTCACCTCATCGGTGATGAACACGGTCGGGCGCAGCGCCGCGATGGCGCCGCGGATCGCTTGCGTCTTATGCGTGCCTCCGGATGCGAGGACGCGCACGGACGCCTTCGTCAAGATTTCGATCGGCACCGCCATGACGGCCTCGTTGATCGGGTGGTCGACGAGGCGGCCTTTGCGATCGTAGTAATGGCACAAGAGGTCGCCGACCGCTCCCTTGGCGGCCAAGGATCGGCGCTCGCGCTCGCCGACGAAGCCGAAACGGAAAATCGTGTCGTCGGAGGACATGGCGCCGGCGCCGACGACGACGGCGTCGAGCCGGCGCGCGAAATCGAGGATATCCTTGAGGCCGCAACGCTCGATGAGCGCCCGTTTCGTTTCGACGCTGTCGACGAGCGCCGGCGCGGCGATCAGGTAGCAATCGGCTTTGAAAAGACGCGCGAATTGCCAGGCGAATTCGGACGGGTTGTATTGCTTTGTCTTGGTGATGCCACCGAGCAGCGAGACGACGGACAGATTGGCGACGGCCCTCTCGCTCACGAAGGGAAGCGCGTTGATCAGGGTGCGGCCCCAGCCGAGGCCGATCCTCATGTCGTTGCGCAACAGCCTTGAGACATATTCGCCGGCAGCGGCCCCGATCGGCAGGCTGGGATCTGCATCCTTTCCCGATAAAGGCGCAACGACCGCTTCCTTGATTCCGAAGGCTTCCTGCAGGGCGAATTCAAGCTGCAAAAGATCGGCGAGGTCCCGGTTCACCGATACGCGCACCTCGTGCAGGGCACGCGCGTCGTTGAGAAGGCGCACCACGGTCACCCGACCGATGCCGAGCCGGTCCGCGATGGCGTTTTGAGTCATTTCCTCGACGTAATACATCCAGGCCGCACGCAATCTGAGGTGGGCGGAGCGGCGCCCGGCGCTTGCTGCGCCTTCGGCCGGCTCAGCCGGCACGCGGACGTTCGAGATTTCCTCGCGCTTTCGCATCGCCTTCCCGCTCTCTCTGCGCGCAGGCTCTACAACGAATCCTCCGGCGTGCAAGCCGCCCTTGCACATTTCCTCTTTTCAAATTACAAATGTTCAGGCGCGGCGAATCGCCACCGTGAGGGTCTCCCGAGTCGATGGACAACAACGCCATAGGGCGGATCGGCATGGCGGCCGAGATCGCCGCTTATGCGGATCGGCATGGACCGGTCACCATCGGCCTTGCGGGAGCGGGCCAGATGGGAACGGACATCGTGGTCGAGGTCGCGCTGATGGCGGGCGTGCGCATTGGCGCCGTCTCGGAGGTGCGGCCCCAGGCGGCAATCGACGCGGCGCGCCTCGCGGGGCATGCGGCCGCCGATATCGCTCGAGCCGAGACCGCCGATGCGATCGACCGCAGCATCGAATCCGGCAAGCTCGCCGTCACCGACAACTTCCACGCATTGTGTTCGGCGGGTCGCATCGATGTGGTGATCGACGCGACCGGCAATCCGAATGTGGGCACGCTCGTCGCGCTCGAAGCGATGCGCAACGGCAAGCATGTGGTGATGCTCAATGTCGAAGCCGACATCACGGTCGGCCGCTTCCTGAAGGAAGAAGCGAGGCGCGCCGGCGTCGTCTACACGGGCGCGGCGGGGGACGAGCCGGCGGCCACGCTCGAGCTCATCGGCTTTGCCCAGAGCCTCGGCTTCGAGATCGTCGCGGCCGGAAAGGGCAAGAACAACCCGCTGAAGTTCGACGCGATGCCCGAAGCCTATGAGGCGGAGGCGCGGACCCGGAACATGAACGCGCGGATGCTCGTCGAATTCGTGGATGGCTCGAAAACCATGGTCGAGATGGTCGCGATCGCGAATGCGACGGGCCTCGTTCCGGACGTGCCGGGCATGCACGGGCCGGCGGCGACGCGCGAAGAATTGGCGCGCGTGCTCGCCACCAAACAGGATGGTGGAATCCTGTCGCGCGCGGGCGTGGTCGACTACACGATCGGCAAGGGCGTGGCGCCCGGCGTATTCTGCATCGTCAAGCCGCGCCATGATCGCGTCAGCGAACGCATGAACGACCTCAAGGTCGGCGCCGGACCCTGTTACGCGCTGTTTCGACCCTATCACCTCACGAGCCTCGAGACGCCGCTCTCGGCGGTGCGCGCCGTCATGCATAAACGACCGGACATGCAGCCGCTCGACCGTCCCGTCGCCGAATGCACCGCGCTCGCAAAGCGCGACCTCTCTCCCGGCCAGAAGCTCGGCCGCATCGGCGAGCGCGACTATCGCGGGTTCGCCATGCGCTGGGACGAGGCGAGGGGCGCCGGCGCCCTCCCGCTCGGTCTTGCCGAAGCGGCGCGGGTAGTGAAGCCGATCAAGCTCGGCGAGGCGCTGACTTATGAAAATTGCGTGCCAGAGGACGAGTTCGTCGTGACAAAGACGCGGCGCCGGCTCGATCAATCGGATGCGCGTTTCCTGAGATCCGCCGAAGACGGCGCGGCGGCTTCGAGGAGATGAGCATGGGGCTGGAGGATGTCACGCTGCGCGAGAAGAGCGTGGCCTCAGGCGTTCGCCAACTCGGTCGAGCCCGCCCGCAAAACCCATCGCGGGACGCTGTTTCGATGCCATCGGTCTACCGGCGCCTCTCGGCCGAGAGCTTGCGCCAGGCCTTGCGGAAAATGCATCTGATCCGCCGTTTCGAAGAAAGCGCGGAAGATGCCTATATGCGCGGTCTCGTGCACGGCACGATGCATCTTTCCATCGGTCAGGAGGCGAGCGCCGTCGGCATCTGCGCGACGCTGGAGCCCACCGATTACATGACCTCGACGCATCGCGGACATGGCCACTCAATCGCGAAGGGCGCGCAAGTCGCGCGCATGTTCGCGGAATTCTTCGGCAAGGAAGACGGGTACTGCCGTGGCCGCGGCGGCTCGATGCACATCGCGGATGTATCGACCGGCAATCTCGGCGCGAACGGCATCGTCGGCGGGGGTCTGCCGATCGCGGTCGGAGTCGCGCTCTCGATGAAAAAGCAGAGGCGATCCTGCGTGGTCGTCTCCTTCTTCGGTGACGGTGCCAACAACGAGGGCGCCTTTCACGAAGCGCTCAACATGGCGTCGATTTGGAAGCTTCCGGTCGTCTTCGTCTGCGAGAACAACGGTTACGGCATGTCCACCTCGACCGAGCGATCGACCGCGGTCAAGGACGTCGCCGAGCGCGCTTGCGCCTATTCCATGCCCGGCATCGTCGTCGACGGCAACGATTTCGCCGCGGTTGCGCAGGCCGCTTTCGATGCGGTGGAGCGCGCGCGGCGAGGTGATGGTCCCTCGCTCATCGAAAGCAAGACCTATCGTATTCGCGGCCATTCGCGCTCGGACCGCAACCGCTACCGCACCAAGGAAGAGATCGAAGCTTGGCTCGCGCGCGACCCGATCGTCGCATTCGAGCGTGAGCTTGCGCGGCTCGGCTTCGTTTCGAAAAGCGGGATCGAGGCGATTCGAACGGATGTCGAATGCGAGATCGCCGAAGCCATTGCCTTTGCCAAGGCGAGCCCGGCTCCTTCGGTCGAGGAGCTGACCCGCTATGTCTACTCCGATTGAGGCGACCGCGATCCTGCAGCGCCGCCGTAGCTCCGTCGAGGACACACGCTCATCCGGCCTCTCACCTGAGCCTCGCGAGCTCAGCTACGCGCAAGCGATCCAAGAGGCGATGGCGATCGCCATGGAGAGAGATGAACGCGTCTTCCTCATGGGAGAGGACATCGGCGTTTACGGGGGCGCCTTTCAGGTGACCGGCGATCTCGTGCATCGTTTCGGCGCGGACAGGGTGATGGACACCCCGATCTCCGAGCTCGGCTCGGCCGGCGTCGCGATCGGCGCGGCACTAACCGGGCTTCGCCCCATCTTCGAGTTCCAGTTCTCGGATTTTTCCGCGCTGGCGATGGAGCAGATCGTCAACCAGGCCGCGAAGCTTCGCTTCATGCTGGGCGGCGCGGTTTCGGTGCCGCTCGTGATGCGCTTCCCCTCGGGCTCGGGCACGGGAGCGGCGGCTCAGCACAGCCAGAGCCTCGAAGCCTGGTTCGCGCATGTGCCAGGGCTCAAAGTGGTGCAGCCCGCGACACCTCACGATGCCAAGGGCTGCCTCCTCGCAGCGATCGCGGATCCCGACCCCGTCATGATCTTCGAGCACAAGCTTCTTTACAAGATGAAGGGCGAGGTGCCGGAAGGCCATTACACCGTGCCGCTCGGCAAGGCGCGGCTTTGCCGCCCGGGACGCGATGTCACCATCGTGGCGACCTCCATCATGGTGCATCGCTCGCTCGCCGCCGCCGAGGAGCTTTCCCGTGAAGGCATCGAGGCGGAGGTGATTGATTTGCGCTCGCTGCGGCCGCTCGATCGCGATACTCTCACGCAAAGCGTGAAGCGCACGCATCGGCTCGTCTGTGTCTATGAAGGCGTGAAGACGCTCGGCATCGGGGCGGAGCTGAGTGCCAGCATCGCGGAGAGCGATGCCTTCGATTACCTCGACGCGCCGATCCTGCGGCTCGGAGGGGCCGAATGCCCCATCCCGTACAATCCCGAGCTCGAGAAAGCCGCCGTGCCGCAGACGCCGACCATCATCGCGGCCGTCCGCGATCTCATTGGCGGCAGGCTCTGATCGCACGCGATGGCCACCGAGGTCATTCTGCCGCGCGTCGACATGGACATGACGGAGGGCCGCATCTCGCGCTGGTATGTGGAAGAAGGCGCGAGCGTCACCAAGGGCCAGCCAATATTCGAGATCGAAACCGAGAAGGCGGCGATGGAGGTCGAGGCTCCGGCCTCGGGCGTGATCCGCGATCTCGCGACAGCGCTCGAGATGAAGCTGCCGGTCGGCAGCGTCATCGCGTGGATCGACGCGGCCGGTGAAAGCGGAGGAAAGGGCATGCGCTCGTCCACAGAGGACCGAGCGGAGACCAAAGCCAAAACCCCAACGACCCCTGATGAGACTGCGCAGTACTCGATCGAGGAGCAGTCCGCACCGCCTCCGATGCAAGCCGATCATCCCGCTCAGCTGGAAGGGGATGGCTCGGCCTTTCGGCGCGCAACGCCGCTCGCACGTCATTTGGCGCGCGAGCATGACGTCGACCTTTCCTCGCTCGAGGGCTCAGGCCCGAAGGGTCGGATACAAGCGACCGACGTCGAGCGCTCACGTGCCAAGGCCGATGCGGCGAAAGCGATGCCCGATCGCGCGGCTCGCGCGAAGCCTTCGGGCGCCGTTCTCCATTGCCGATGGCTCCGACAGGGCGAGGGGGTCCCTCTCGTCATGATCCACGGCTTCGGCGCCGACCTCAATGCCTGGCGTCTGTTTCTTGCCGCCGCGCGGCTGGGCTCCCCGGTGCTCGGCATCGATCTGCCGGGCCATGGAGGGTCGGCCGCACGGAAGGCGCCGAGCTTCGACGCAATGGTGGCGCAGGTCGCCGCGACGCTTCGTGCCGAATGTTCCGATGCGCTGCATCTTGCGGGTCACTCGCTTGGCGGCGCCGTCGCGGCGGCCCTGAGCCGACACGAGGAAACAAAGCCGCTTTCTCTTTTCCTCATCGCGCCCGCGGGCCTCGGTCGAGAGATCAACGGCGAGTTCATCTCCGGATTTGCGCGGGCGCAGAGCGCGGCCGAGCTTGCGCCATTTCTTCCCATGCTCGTGAGCGATCCTTCGGTTCTCGGCTCGTCCTTCATCAAGGCGACGCTGCGGCAACGAAACGGCCTCGATGCGGGGCTCGAGAATCTCGGCGCGACGTTGTTTCCCGGCGCCACGCAGGCTTTCAGCATCCGCTCCGTCTTCGAGGGGCTCCCCATTCCGGCGAAGATCGTGCTCGGTGGGCAAGACCAAATCATTCCGCCGCGATACACGTCGGGCCTCCCGGGCAACGTGGCGATCCACGCCTTCCCGGCGCTCGGCCACATGCCGCATGTCGAAGCTCCCGATGCGGTCGCGCGGCTCTTGCGGGAGCTCATGCAATCGGCCGCCCCGAAGTGAGTGGCGCGCCAAAAATGCGAGGTGACGATCTCGATATCTCCTTCGAGCGCCGCTGGCTCGTTGCGTCTTCACGCCCAAATCGCGATCGGCAAACCGAATTCGTCTTGGCCGGGCGGATCGGGGAAGGGCTCGGCTCTTCCATCGAGAAGGCGTTGCGCGATCACCATCAAGGCGAGCGCGTCGAGGAGATCGTCCGTGCCGGCGCCACGAGGCGGCACGCTTTGGATCACGCTCGCCGGCACTCCGGCTGATTGAAGGATTTCACGTCGTTCTCGCAAGCCGTTCGGATCGGGGCGGCCTTTGCGCTTCTTGGGATGAAGCAGCGGGCGCTCTTTGTTGAGCCTCCAAAAGGCAAGCTCAGGATGAGCCTCGAAGACGCGCTCTCGCCAGGCTGGTGCGGCCGGAGCGTCGGCGGCGCGCAGCAAGGAATCGATTTCCCGCATCCGGCCGAAAAGCATGAAGGCCTGCTTCGAGACGCGCCGCGGCGGCTCGGATGTCGCGGCCGCGATGGTGCAAGCCGATGCGTAATCGACAGCCTCGACCGCGGCGCGCGACGGAATGGCAAAGACCGAAGAGCGGCGCGCGCCGAGTTGCGCGCGGATAAGGCGCTCGGGTCCGCGTCCCTGCGACCCGATGCGGGCCGGGAGGCCGATCGGCATGTCCACCGCGACCGACAAAGGAGGATCGGCGCGATCGAGGACGATCTCGAAACGAGGCGCAACCGCAATCTCGATCTGGCGCGCCCCGTCGAGCGACCGGCGCGCCACGATCCAGCCGGCCGGGCACCCGTCCACTCCGGCGATCCAGCCGCTCATCGGCTCGCCTCGCTTTCCAGAAGTGCGTCCGAATTCGCGGCGTGCTGGGGCACGGGCAGTTAAGCTTGCCGCTCGATCGTGAAGCGCGCCGCGGCTCGCAACAGGCCGGCGCGCTCATCGAAACCGGACAAGGCTTCTATCGCGCGCCTTGCGAGCGCGTCGCGCTCGAGCTTCGCACGCTCGAGCCCGAGGGCCGCGACGAGCGTCGCCTTTCCTTTCGCCGCATCCTTGCGCGTCGCCTTTCCGAGCGTGCCGGAGGTCGCCTCGACGTCGAGAATATCGTCGGCGATCTGGAAGGCGGCGCCGAGCGCCTCGCCGTATTGGCGGAGCGACGAACGCTCGCGCGGGCGAGCGCGGCCCAAGATGGCGCCGGCCTCGACCGCGAACGCGAGGAGCGCGCCGGTCTTCATCGCTTGCAAGCGGCGAATATCCTTCTCGGCAAGGGGCGATTCGCCAGTCCCGAAGCGCCCTTCCGCCGACAAATCGAGCATCTGGCCCCCGACCATTCCGGCAGCGCCCGCGGCTCGACCGAGAAAGGCAACGAGCTCGATGCGAATTTCGGCGTCGGCCTCGACGGCGGCCATGAGCTCGAAGGCGAGCGTAAGCAAGGCGTCGCCCGTCAAGATGGCGGTCGCCTCGTCGAAGGCCTTGTGCACGGTCGGCCGGCCGCGACGTAAATCGTCGTCGTCCATCGCGGGGAGATCGTCGTGCACGAGCGAATAGCAATGCAGGAGCTCGACCGCGCAACCGGCGGTGAGCGGCCCTTTCTCGCTACACCCGAGAAGGCGTGCGGTTTCGATGAGCAGAAAAGGGCGAAGCCGTTTTCCGCCGCCGAGCACCGCATGGCGCATCGCGGCAGCGAGTCTCTCGGGAACTTCTGTCGCGGCGGCTCGAACGAGCAAGGCGGCGAGCGCGGCTTCGACCTCGCGAGCCACGAAGGCAAGCTGCGCCGTGAAGGATGCGTCCTCTCGGCCGCTCACTGGCGGGCCTCGCGCAAACCCTCTCGGGCGAGTTCGTCGGCGCGCTCATTCTCGTCGTGACCGGCATGGCCTTTCACCCAATGCCATTTTACGCGATGGCGGCGCGCCGCTTCGTCGAGCCGTCTCCAGAGGTCGTCGTTCTTGACGGGTTGGCGCGCCGAAGTGCGCCAGCCTTTTCGTTTCCAGGTCTCGAGCCACTGCGTGATGCCGAGCCGAAGATATTGCGAATCCGTATGCAGCTCGACGATGCATGGGCGCTTCAGCGCCTCGAGCGCGACAATCGCCGCCATCAGCTCCATCCGATTATTCGTGGTCCTCGCCTCGCCTCCCTTGATCTCTCTTCGCAGATCGCCCGACACGAGGATGGCGCCATATCCGCCTGGACCCGGATTGCCGGAGCAAGCCCCGTCGGTGAAGATCGTGACCTGGTGGCTCGCGTCGCGGGCGCTCGCGCCGCGCGCTTCGGCGTTCATGCCGAAAGTCCGTATTCGGCCGCGCTCGCGACGCGCGCGTGAAAGCGCAGCTTTCGCAGATATTCCAGCGGATCTTTCGGCTTCACCAGGGCGCCTGGCGGCACGTTCAGCCAATCGACGAGCCGCGTGAGGAGAAATCGCAAGGCGGCGCCGCGAGCGAGAAGCGGAAGGGCCTCGATCTCCGCGGAAGTGAGCGAACGCAAGCGCTGGTAGCCGGAAAGCAGCGCCTGGCCCTTGGTGAGGTTGAAGGAATTGTCCGGCTCGAAGCACCAGGCGTTGAGACATACCGCGAGATCGTAGCTGAGCGCGTCGGTGCAAGCAAAATAGAAATCGATCACGCCGGATACTTCCTCGCCGATGAAGAAGACATTGTCCGGGAAGAGATCGGCGTGAATGTTCCCCTTGGGAAGATTTTTTGGCCATTCTCGCTCGAGCTGCGTCAGCGCCGCCTCGATCTGGCTTGCGAGACCCTGCCTCACGCCGTCCGCGCGTGCCGCCGCCGCCGCGAAGAGCGGGCGCCAGCCTTCGACCGAGAGGGCATTGTGGCGTACGGGGTGAAAATCCGCCCCGCCCTTGTGCAGGCGCGCAAGCGCCTCGCCGAGCGAGCGACAATGCGCGACGCTCGGGCGCTTCACGGAGATGCCGTCGAGAAAGGTGACGATCGCTGCCGGCCGTCCCGCGAGCCTGCCCAGGGCTTCACCATGCCGATCTCTCACAGGGCGCGGACAGACGAGCCCTTTGCCCGAGAGATGCTCCATAAGCCCGAGAAAGAAGGGCAGGTCGGCCTCGCTCACGCGCTTCTCGTAGAGCGTCAGGATGAAGAACCCCTCGCTCGTATGGATGAAGTAGTTCGAGTTCTCGACGCCTTCGGCGATGCCCTTTGCGGCCAAGAGCTCGCCGATGCCGAAACGGGCGACGAAAGCGGCGAGCTCCTCGTCCGCGACCTCCGTGTAGACGGCCATCCGAGGCTCAGGCGGCCGCGTCGTCCCGCAGCGCTTTCGGCAGCGGGAAGAACACGCTTTCATCGGTGGTCGAAACCGTCTCGACCGTGACGCGACGCCGCTCGCCGAAGGCGTCGATGATTTCTTCGACCAGGATTTCCGGCGCCGACGCGCCAGCCGTGATGGCGAGCCGCTTCACGGCCTCGAATTCGCTCCAATCGAGATCGGAGGCGTGCAGCACGAGTCGTGAAAGCTTGCATCCGGCTCGCTCGCCGACCTCGCGAAGCCGCTGCGAATTCGAGGAATTGGGCGAGCCCACCACGATGAGCGCGTCGACAAGCGGCGCGACTTGCTTCACCGCTTCCTGGCGGTTGGTGGTGGCGTAGCAGATGTCCTCCTTATGCGGGCCGGCGATGCCCGGGTATCGGCGTTTGAGCGCGGCGACGATCTCGGCCGTGTCGTCGACCGACAACGTGGTTTGCGTCACGTAAGCGAGATTTTCCGGGTCACGAGGTTGGAGCCGCGCGACATCCGCAAGACTCTCGACGAGGAGGATCGCCCCTTGCGGCAACTGCCCCATGGTCCCGATCACCTCCGGATGTCCTGCATGCCCGATGAGCACGATTTCGCGCGCGCGCTTGTGATGGATTTCCGCCTCGCGATGCACTTTCGTAACAAGCGGGCAGGTCGCGTCGATCGCGAAAAGACCTCTCTTGAACGCGTCCTCCGGCACGGATTTCGGCACGCCGTGGGCGGAAAAGATCACCGGCGCTGCGGTTGGTGGAATTTCCGAGAGGTCCTCAACGAAGATCGCGCCCTTGCGCTTCAGGCGTTCGACGACAAAACGGTTGTGCACGATCTCATGGCGCACATAAACGGGCGCGCCGTAGAGCGAAAGCGCGCGCTCGACCGCATCGATCGCCCGCACGACGCCTGCGCAAAAACCGCGCGGCGCACACAACAGAATGTCTAGAGGGGGAAATTCGGCGTCGGCCATCATTCTCCAGACTGGTGATGAGGCGCGCCGCGCCTGTCAAGGGCGAGTTGGCGAGTCGGATAGGGCTTGATTGCCGCACGGCTTCGAGGTGGCCGACGCCGCGCCGGCTTCACCTGCGCCGAGGCCTCGGTTAAGAAGACCGCCTCGGCGATGGCCCGGCGTGACGAATCCGCCGGAACTCCTTGCGATCGCCTCGAACTCGCCGGGCTTTGCCGAGAGCCGGCGCCCTCAACCGGACGGAATGCTCATGCGGCGGGACTTATCTTCGCAACCCGTTCATTCCGGCGATGGCTCTGGCAAGGAACGAACGGATATTGAGGCGCCCATGGCCGAAGCCGTGGACGCGACTCCCGGCCGCATGGGCGCGCCGAGATCGATCGCCCCATCCGAGCCAAGGCCACGCTCGGAGCCTGGCCGCTTCACGCAGGGGTCGACGATGCGCCATGTGCTCGTCATGTCGCTCACGAGCGGGGTCGGACTCATTGCCATCTTCCTAGTCGACTTCCTGTCGTTGATGTATGTCGGCTGGCTCGGCGCGATCGAGAAGACCGCCGGGGTAAATTTCGCGAGCATCGTCCTTTTTTTCCTGATCTCGACCAATATCGCGATGATGATCGCGATCTCCGCGCTCACTTCGCGAGCACTCGGGGCAGGCGACCGGAGCGCGGCGAGGCGCCTTGCAGGCTCGGGCGTGGCGCTCGGCGCGGCGACAGGTCTCGTGCTCGTCCTCGTGGCGCTGCCTTTCCTCGACATCATCCTTTCGAGTCTGGGCGCAACGGGTGAGACGGCGGCGATCGCGCGGCGCTATCTCGCGATCGTCCTGCCGACCAATCCCTTGCTTGCTGCCGGAATGGCATATTCTGCCGTGCTGCGGGCAGCCGGCGATGCGCGCCGTGCCATGTGGGTCACGCTTTCGGGCGGCATCTCGACGGCTATCCTCGATCCGATCCTCATCTTTGGCTTGCGGCTTGATGTGACCGGCGCGGCATTGTCGGTGCTGCTCTCGCGCCTCGTCTTCATCGCGGTCGGCTATCGGGGCGCGGTGCTCAAGCATGATCTCGTTGCGAGACCGAGCTTCGCGGCGATCATGGGCGACCTCGTGCCGTTCGCGCGCATCTTTCTTCCCGCGGTGCTGACGAACCTCGCGACACCGGCCGCGAACGCGGTGCTCGCCCGCGTCATGGCAAGCTACGGGGTGGCGGCGGTCGCGGCGAGCGGCGTGATCGATCGCGTCGTACCGCTCGCCTTCGGCGGTGTCTTCGCCCTCTCCGGCGCCATCGGCCCGGTGTTGGGACAAAATTGGGGGGCGCGGCTTTTCCCGCGAATGCATCGAGTGCTCGACGACGCGCTCGTCTGCACCCTCGCCTACGTGACGGCGATGTGGTTGCTTCTCGTCTTCGCTCGCAACCTCGTGGTCTTTGCCTTCCAGCTCACCGGGGAAGCCGCCGAGATCGTCCGATTTTTCTGTCTCGTGAGTGGGCCGGGCTGGGCCTGCATCGGCCTGTTGTTTTGCGCCAACTCGGCGTTCAACAACCTTGGCTTTCCGCTGCGCGCGACCGCCGTGAATTGGGGGCGCGCCACGTTCGGCACCTTGCCCTTCGCGCTCGTCGGCGCGGCTTACGCGGGCCCCAAGGGCGTGATCGGCGCGACGCTTGCGGCCGGCGCGATATTCGGGATCGGCGCGATGGTCATGGCGCACGCGGCGGTCAGGGGATTGTCGAGACGGGGCTTGGCGCTCAGTTGACGCGACGCTGAGCTAGACAGAGTGCTCAGCTCGTGTTGGCCGGCATCGCGGGGCGCAGAATATGTGGTGTCCGCAGGAACCGCTCAAAGAGCATCCGGCGCTCGAAATAGGTGGAACGAAAGAATGGGTAGCGCTGGTGCACCCGCTCTTTCGCGGCAGGATATTCGAGGCCCATAAGAGAGATCGGCTTCTTCAGCGTGGGATAGGGCCTGGCTTTGCACATCGGTTTGTGTCCGAACAAGCGCCTGTAAAATGCCTGATGCTCCACCCGTACCGTGGCGAGCACCCAGTCGGCCTCGAAAAATTCGCACGCCATCCAGCCGATCCGCACTGTGGCGTAAGATATTTTGGGGAGCGCGCGTGCAATTTCCGGGTCGACCACGAAGCGCGTCGGATCGATGACCGTCTTGCCGGCTTCGATAAGCGGGGAAAGCACGTCCTCAAAAACGCCGAGCGCAGGAAGCTCGGGACATGCGGAAGTCGAGACGTTGAGGCGGATGGAACTCGCCAATTTGCCGTCGAAGTGGACGCCGAACACATAGGCGTTGCCGAGATCATCGAAGCGATCCGAGAAGCTTCGCGAAAGATTCGGTTCGATCGCCCCTTCCTGCCGATAGGCGTCGTATCGGAGGCGGTAGATCTCCTCTCTCTCCTCCGGCGTATCGGCGCGCCGGTAATCCACTCTTTCGATCAAATCTTGGACACTGTCGGCAAAATTCGGGGCAGGTAACTCAGCTAACGCGCCCATCAGCAACTCTCCCAACGCAACGCTTCGAACACGTCGTAAGGTTAACGTTCTGTTGTCGAAAGTAAACAGTTTTAGGTTCATTTTAAGCAGGATGGTTAATACGCGAGTTGACGTGAGCTTCTTCTGAACCACCTAATAGTTTGACGCAGGGAATTGTTTAGCGAACTTCATTCTATCTTCCAGTACCGCGAATGGTAGGTGAACTTGCCGCGATGCGGGCGCGGCCGAGAACGAGGAGCCTTCCCTCGCGACGTCCTCTCGAATTTCAGAAAGAATAAAGCGCTTCAGAACCTGTGCGCTGATCGACCGCAGTTTCCGGGCAGAGCGGGTTCCTAGCCCGCGCTCTCGACGCTCTCCGGCTTTTCGAGGAAGTGTTCGAGCCAATGGATGTCGTAGTCCCCGTTCTGGACATCGCCGTTGCGCACGAGCGCGCGAAAGAGCGGCAAGGTGGTGTCGATGCCGGCGACCACAAATTCGTCGAGGGCGCGGCGAAGGCGCATCAGGCATTCGTTGCGGGAGCGCCCGTGGACGATGAGCTTGCCGATGAGAGAATCGTAATTCGGCGGGATCGAGTAGCCTTGATAGACGGCCGAATCGACGCGCACACCGAGCCCTCCGGGCGGGTGGTAGTAATCGATGCGGCCGGGGGACGGGCGGAAGTTCACGGGGTTTTCGGCATTGACGCGGCACTCTATGGCGTGCCCCATGAGCCGCAACTCCTCTTGCCGCAACGGCAGATCGCCGCCGGCCGCGATGCGGATCTGCTCGTTCACGAGGTCGATGCCCGTGATCATCTCGGTCACGGGATGCTCCACCTGGATGCGGGTGTTCATCTCGATGAAGTAGAAGGCGCCGTTCTCGTAGAGGAACTCGACCGTGCCGGCACCGAGATATTGAAGCTCGCACATCGCGTGCCGCACCGTCTCGAGTATTTGCGCGCGCTGCTCCTCGTTGAGCGCGGGTGAAGGCCCTTCCTCCCAGACCTTCTGATGCCGCCGTTGCAAGGAGCAATCGCGCTCGCCGAGGCAGATGGCCCCGCCCCGTCCATCGCCGAGCACCTGGATCTCGATATGGCGCGGCTTTTCGAGGAACTTCTCGATATACACCGCATCATCCCCAAAGGCCGCCTTGGCCTCGCTCTTCGCCGTCTGCACGGCATTCATCAGATCGTTTTCGCCGCGCGCGACCTTCATGCCACGCCCCCCGCCTCCGGCCGCCGCCTTGATCAGCACCGGGTAACCGATCGAGGCTGCGATCCGCATTGCCTCTTGCGCATCCGTTATGCCGCCATCGGATCCCGGCACCACGGGAATGCCGAGGCGACTTGCGGTGCGCTTCGCCTCGATCTTGTCGCCCATCAGCCGAATGTGATCGGCCTTGGGGCCGATGAAGCCGATGTCATGCTCCGCCAGGATGTCGGCAAAACGCGCGTTTTCCGAGAGGAAGCCATATCCTGGATGCACCGCGTCCGCCCCCGTGATCTCGCAGGCGGCGAGAAGCGAGGGAATATTGAGATAGCTGTCGCGCGCCGCAGGAGGACCGATGCAGACGCTCTCGTCGGCAAGCCGCACATGCATCGCATCGGCATCCGCAGTCGAATGAACCGCCACTGTCGCAATGCCGAGCTCCTTGCAGGCGCGCAATACCCGCAAGGCGATCTCGCCGCGATTGGCGATGAGGATTTTATCGAACATCCGCTTCAGGCCGGGATGTGCGAACCAGTAACGCGAATCACTCGATCACCATCAGCGGCTCACCGAACTCGACCGGCTGGCCATCTTCGACGAGGATTTCGCTCACCGTGCCGGAACGCGGCGCCGTGATCTCGTTGAAGGTCTTCATCGCCTCGATCAGGAGGATGCGTTCCCCTTCCTTCACGGCAGAGCCGATCTCGACGAACGGCCTCGCCTCCGGCGCGGGACGCCGGTAAGCGGTGCCGACCATCGGAGAGGTGACCGTGTTCTCTTTTCGCCCATCGTTTTGAGGCGCCGGCGGCGAGGATGACGGGGCGGACGAGCCTTCGGGCGCCGCTACCGCCGGCACGGTCGCGGCAGCCTGGAAGGCGGCGACCGGCAAGGCGACGTTGCGCACGACACGCACCCGCAAATCGCCCTTCTGCACCTCGATCTCGGTGAGGTCGGTTTCGGCGAGCAGATTCGCGAGCTGGCGGACGTTCTCGGTGTCGAAGGGGTTTGACTTGCGCATTATCTCTCAAATTCTCCGCGACCGAATTCTCCGCGACCGAAGCGTCCTGTCGCTGCCCGGTATCTGGTCGAGCTTATCGGCGATCCCAGTATTGCCTCATCACCCC
>JAFBAS010000023.1 GCA_019247605.1 Hyphomicrobiales bacterium | reverse complement strand
GTCAGGACAACCTCGACAACCCGTTCGGGCCGAGATTGTCACCCGCGGGCTTCAGCGAGCGAGCTGTCGACGCTAACCTTGACATCCACAGTACGCTACCGGCGGTCGCGCCGATAATCCGACAGCTAAGGAATTTTAGTTGCAATCCGAAAGCCAGGTGCGGGCCAGGTAGGATGATTGGAACTATGTTTCGGTCCCCGCGGTATCTGTGAACCAGTTTTGATCCCTCTTTTCCATACGAGATACGCCGGATAAAGCAGAACTTGAGGGTGCATCACGTCACGCGAAGCGGCAATGCCGCGTTCGCGAGCAGATGTTCGGACAAGAAGGTCATACCGGAACAGCTCGTCTTGTTTATTGACCTACCTTTCGCTGCGACACCGATCGCGGTTCTGCTTCTGGCAGGCCCCGCTGTGACGGTAGGCAGCGGGCTTGTGTCGCCCACGACCATGCTGCCGTCCGATCTGCCGACGACGCATTGGCACACCACGGCGCGGTCGTGGACGCCGCTCAACGTGCCGGCCTCGAGCTATCTCACGCGCGCCAATAACCTCACCTCATGGTGGGCGCAAAATACCAACAACTCCGACGGTTGCATGGACGAGGATACCTATAATCCGTTCGATGCGGCGCGTGGCGTGCATCTGCCGACCAGCGAGGCGGAAGGCGGCATTCTGGGCTTCTCTGTCGGGGTGCAGAACAGCCTTGGCGTTACCACCAACCGGGCCAAGGGCATCCTGTCGATGAATTGCGACACGGCGTCCTATCATTCGTCCGTGAGCGGCGGTGATTTCGCCATCGGGCTTGCCGACCATGCCATTGTGTTGATGGCCTCATTTGCTGGTGCTTCCGATGTGAACAATTGGAAGTCCAACATGAACTTCATCGAGAGTGGCATACCAGGCAATACGAATAACTGGGTCACATACGACATGTGGGGGTTCTGGGTCGCGAACAGCATCAACGGGTTCTCAGCCTTCAACAACGCCACAAATACCATCGAGGGGTGGTGGACGGGCAACAACGGCAATGGCACCAATCAGGGCGCCCGTATGTCGGATCAGCCTTGGAACCTCTATCAGGATTTGACGGGTGTGCCCGATTCGCTTTCGGTCGAACGGGTGGGCGGCGGCAACATCCTCAACCTGCTGGCTGACGGCTATAACGGGCCGAGCTCGTCGGCGATGAGTACCGCGTCACAGAATGCGGCCATGACGGACTTGTTGATGGCCGCGGCGGATGGATCAAATCCCGCGGGCGGTCGACAGACAGACCAAAATTGGGTGGATTCCGGTCAGCAGTTGACCTTTGACACGATGGCCCAGCGCGTGGGCAGCAACAATCCGTTCCTGGCCGGTCAGTTCCAGCGCGCGGCGATGATGAGTTTCAATTCCGTGAGGAACTATCTGATCCCCTCTTCGGCCTGCTGCAACGGGCTCGTGTACTTCCCGGTCAAGAACCATTTCGATCCCTCGCTCGGCATTGGCGAGCAGGCGCAGAACGGCGGAGCGACCGCATGGGACGACATGCAGTATAACGGCTCCATTCAGTTTCAGGAGTTTCAGTCCTATCGGCAGCGCGTGCTCTCGAGTGTAGCGGAGCAGCCTACGCCCGTTGAGATTGGGGGGTATGCTTTCTCGCTTCCCTCGGATTGGAGCCAGGCTTTCGTGGATGCTGGCGGCACGGCGGTGCAGTTGGCGCTGACCGGCGCGACCTCGCAGAGCAATCACCAATATTGGACGGTGCCGGGGATCAACCGCATCGGTCGCGTAGGCTGGGAGAATCGCCTCGGTCCGATGGATGGCTCATGGGCCTATCTGGGAAGTGGTGCGAATTTCGGCCCCACATGGATCACCTCGGGGACCAGCTGGACGCGGCTTGCCCAGAATCCGGCAACGTGTAGCGGCAACTTCAGCACGACCTTTGCCAATCCTGCCGTGACCTTCGCTCAGGTGGTTTGGTCCTGCGGCAATATCTCGTTTACGCAGAACTTGACGGTGACGCCGGATGGCGTGCTGTCGCAGACGACGTGCTCGGGCTGCACCTCCACATGGGGCATGACGTTCCCGATGCTGGTGGATGACGGCACGACGTCGCCCAACAACTTCGGCGCAACCGTTACGACCACCTCGATCGGCGGCAATGCCGCGGGCATCGTGCAGAGCATGTGGCCCAACGGCGATCAGCAAAACTACATGCTGATTAGCCACAACAGCTACTTTCTCACCGCTGAATCCAATGTCGTGACGTCGTTTGGCGATATTACTCCTGTGCGGGCATGGTCAGGCACGGGAACGAGCACGCCGGATGCGTCTCAGGTAACATTTGTGTACCCGCGGCACAGCAGCGATCCGCTGGCGTCCGCTGTGCAGGCGGGCATGAACATTACCGGCACGAACACCTACACCAATTCGGCGCTCAACAGTTCGGTGGTGAGCGGAGGGAACGGCACCTATTACATCGGCACAACGGCGGCCGGCGGGTGGGCGCAGACGGTTACGCTTCCGGGCGGCACGCTCAGCTTCAACACGCCATGCCAATTCATTGCGCAGCTCAATGCCAGTGGCCAGGTGACGGCGCTGGAAGTGGATCGTTCGGTGACGGCCACGGTGCCGGGCACCACGCCGCATACCGGGTTGGCCTTCTCGGCCTACGCTCCGCAGACAAATCTCTGAGGATCTCATTCATGAAGTTTATTCGTCTGCCCGCAGGCATTCTTCTGGCTGTATTCCTGCCAGGCCGGCAATCGCTGCGGGTCCGTTTCTTTTGCTGCTTTAACCCTGTCGGTCAGGCTGCACCTCCCACGCCCCGGGGCCGGTGGCGCGGCCATTCCAATGAGACTATCTTTTGTTTCGACTACTTGTCCCGAACACCCGCCGATCAGGTAGCCATTATGGCCGAGAGCTTACTCGATCAGAGTCGAAAAGGCACTGCAATCGATAATTTTACGGGAATGTGTGCTGGGGTTCGTGGCTCCCCGAGTAGGACTCGAACCTACGACCTAGCGGTTAACAGCCGCGTGCTCTACCAGCTGAGCTATCGGGGAATGCCTTCGCCCCCTATACCATGATGGTCCGCTGCTGCAAGATGGGCAAGGGGCGAATGGCGGGCGAATGGTCGACGGCGGGCGAGCAAGCGGGTGCATCGTAAGAGCCGTGGTGAGGCGGACGGGGCTGCGTTCGGCGCTCGGCCGGGTCGCCTTTCTGGCCCCATGAAATTGGTTGCATGAAAACCAGGGCAGGAAAGAAAAGCATGAGTTCCGGAATGATCGGCGAGAGCGCGACGAACCTCGTCTTAAAGCTGCGGCGCGGCGAGGTTTCGCCGCATGACTTGCTCGATGCGCTCGAGAGCCGCATCGCGGAGGTCGACGGCGAGGTGAATGCGCTTCCGACGTTGTGCATGGAGCGCGCGCGAGAGCGCGCCGATGCCTTGCTCCGCCTGGCGCCGGAGAAGCGCGGCCTTCTCGCGGGCCTGCCGGTGCCGATCAAGGATCTCTCGAACGTCGCTGGCGTGCGCTCGACGCAAGGTTCGCCGATCTTCGCGAATTTCGTTCCCGAGCGATCGGACATCGTGGTCGAGGTGATCGAGGGGCAAGGAGGGATCGTTTACGCGAAATCGAACACGCCCCAATTCGGCGCTGGCGCGAACACCTTCAATGAAGTTTTCGGGGCGACAAAGAATCCTCACGATGTGACGCGCTCGGCGGCGGGCTCGTCGGGAGGGGCCGCAGCCGCGCTCGCCTCGGGCACGGCCTGGCTCGCGCATGGCTCCGATATGGGGGGCAGCTTGCGCAACCCTGCGAGCTTTTGCGGTGTCGTCGGCATGCGCCCGAGCGTCGGGCGCTGCGCGAGCGACGCCAAGACCAAGATCGACCAGAACCTCGGCGTGCAAGGACCGATGGCGCGCACGGTCGAGGACCTCGCGCTCTTTCTCGACGCGATGTCGGGCTTTCACCCGCGCGCGCCCTTGTCCTTGCCGCGCGACACGCAAAGCTTCGTTTCGCTCGCCCGCTCCGGGTGGAAGCCCAAGCGCATCGCTTATTCGGCCGATCTCGGGATCACGCCGGTCGATCCGGAGGTCGCGGCGCTCACGCGAAACGCCGCCTTTGGCCTTGCCGAAGAAGGCGTGATCGTCGAGGAGGCCCATCCCGATTTCGCCGAAGCACATGAGTGCTTCCAGGTGCTACGCGCTTTGAACTTCGCGATTTCCTATGGAGGCCACCTCAAAAAACATCGCGATCTCCTCAAGCCGGAGGTGATCTGGAACGTCGAAAAAGGCTTGCGCCTGAGCGCCAATGAGATCGCCGAGGCGGAGCATCAGCGGGTTGCGCTCTTCCAACGAGCGACCCGGTTCTTCGAGAGCTACGACCTTCTTTTGACGCCCGCGACCATTTGCGCGGCCTTCCCGCTGGGGGAGCGCTATCTTGCCGAATGCGCCGGTCATCGCTTCGAAAACTATATCGATTGGCTCGCCATCGTCTACGCGATCACGCTCGTCTTTTCTCCGGCGCTTTCGCTTCCCTGCGGCTTCACGAAAGGCGGCTTGCCGGTGGGCTTGCAGATCGTCGCTCCGCCGCGCGAGGAGGGTCGCATTCTCGCCTGTGCGAAACTGCTCGAGGAAAAGCTCGGCCTCGACACGGCAAAGCCGGTCGATCCCCGACTGCCGAAAGCCGCGTGAGGGCGTCCGATGCGCGAGCGCAAAATTGCGGACGTGAAAACGCATGTGGTCGAAGGCCTGAAGCAACCGGCGCAGATCGGCATCGACCGCTGGGGCATCCCTCATATCGAGGCGGAAAACCTTTCCGATCTCTTTTTCGCGCAAGGTTTCAACGCGGCGCGTGACCGCTTGTGGCAGATCGACCTCTGGCGCAAGCGTGGGCTTGGCTTGCTGTCGGCGGATTTCGGGCCGGGTTTCCTGGCGCAAGATCGCGCGGCAAGGCTCTTTCTCTACCGTGGCGAGATGGAGCCGGAATGGGCCGCTTATGGCTGCGCTGACATGCGCCAAATCTGCGAGGCCTTTACATCCGGCATCAACGCCTATGTGACCTTGACCGAGCGCGACCTTGAGCTTCTGCCGCCCGAATTCGTCACGCTCGGCACGCGGCCCTCGCGCTGGTTGCCGGAAGATGTGGTGCGGATTCGAAGCCACGGCCTAACCCGCAACGCCATTTCCGAAGTGCTGCGCGCCAATGTGCTTTCGCGGGCGGACGAGCCGACCGACCTGTTGCGCGCCAATCTCGACCCGCCGACGAAGCCGACGCGGCCGGAAGGGGTCGATCTCGCCGCCATCAAGCTCGAGGCGCTTGACGTTTTCAAGCTCGCCTCGGCGGGCGTGACCTTCACCAGCGAGCGCCTCGCCGCGACGCTCGATGACGCCGTCCGCTGGAGCAAGGTCAACGAGCTCGGCGAGGTCGTCGAGGATGTCGCCGCAACCGGCTCGAACAATTGGGCGATCCGCGGGAGCCGCACGGCGAGCGGAAGACCGATCGTCGCCAATGACCCGCACCGCGCCCACGCAGTCCCGTCCTTGCGCTATCTCGTGCATCTCAAAAGCCCGCAATTCGACGGCATCGGCGCGGGCGAGCCCGCCGTGCCGGGCATCTCGATCGGTCATAACGGGACGATCGCCTTCGGCCTCACGATCTTTTGCGCCGATCAAGAGGATCTCTACGTCTGCGAGACGCAAGAGGGCGCGCCTGACCGATATCGCCATGACGGGGGTTTCGAGCCCATGCGCGTCGTCGAGGAGACAGTGAAGGTGAAAGGTGCGCCGGAGCAGAGGCTCGTGCTGAAATTCACGCGGCACGGTCCGGTGATCCATGAAGATCGCGAAATCCGCCTCGCGGTCGCGTTGCGCTCGGTTTGGGCGGAGCCGGGCTCGGGGGCCTATCTTGCGAGCCTCGCCGCGATGCGCGCGAAAAATTTCGGGGAGTTCCGCGAAGCTTGCGCCCATTGGGGCGCTCCGTCGATCAACATGGTCTATGGTGACATCGAGGGAAATATCGCCTGGCTTCCGGCCGGCAAAATGCCGCGGCGCTCGAATTGGAACGGGCTCCTTCCCGTGCCTGGCGACGGGCGCCATGAATGGAACGGCTTCATCCCCGCGAGCGAACTGCCGGTGCGCTTCAACCCGAAGGAGGGCTTCGTCGCCACGGCGAACCAGATGAACCTTCCCCCCGATTGGAAGCATGCCGAACTTCCTGTGGGGCATGAATGGTCGGAGCGCTCGCGCGCGACACGCATTCATGAGGTGCTCGAGGCGACGAGCCGCGACAGCGTCGCGTCGTCTTGTGCGCTGCAGACGGACGTGACCTCAATCCCGGCCCGGCGCTTGACCCGGCTTCTCGCGAAGCTCGGGGAGGCAGAAGGGGACACGCGGCTTGCGCTACGCGTGCTCGAGGGCTGGAATTGCGCGCTCGAGGCGGAAAGCGCGCCCGCAGCCTTATTCGAGGTCTGGTGGATGCGCCATCTGCGCCCGCGCCTTCTCGCGAAGCTTTCCCGCGACGCGGCGCTCACCAAGCTTCTCTTGCCGGGAGATATCGACGCCATGCTCGATACGCTCGAAGAACCCGATGCTCGCTTCGGTGTCCCACCGGCGCGCGAGCGTGACGCGCTTCTTGCAGAGACGCTCGCAACGGCCTTCGCCGAGTGTCGCGAACGTCTCGGCTCCGACCCTGCGCACTGGCGATGGGGTGCCTTGCATCACGGCTTTTTCGAGCATGCCTTGTCCAATCTCGGCGCGTCGTCATCGCCTCCCCTGGATGTCGGGCCCCTGCCGAAAGGAGGAAGCAGCTCGACCCCGATGCACACGGGCTACCGTCCCGCCGATTTCCGCATCACGCACGGCGCCTCGGTGCGCCTTGTGATGGATGTCGGGGAATGGGACAACAGCGTGTGCATCAATGCGCCAGGCCAATCGGGCGACCCGGGCTCGCCACATTATGGCGATCTCGCTCTCGCCTGGGCCAAAGGCGAATACGTGCCCATGCTTTATAGCACGGAACACGTGGAGCCGCAGATCACGTGTAAGATCAACCTCGTGCCCACAGGCTGAGCGTTCGGGTCGCAGGCGCGCGAGCTAGCGGGATGGAAGAACGAGGCGGGAATGTGGAGGTTCGGCTCGAAGAGAGGCGGGGAGGGCTCGTCGCGCGCGTCACGATCGACAATCGCCCCAAGCTGAACACGCTCAACTCGGCCTTGATGGGCCGCCTTGTCGACGCGTTGAACGCGCTTGGTGGGAATGGGAAGCTTCGCGCAATCGTGCTCACGGGCGCGGGCGAGCGCGCTTTCATCGGCGGCGCCGATATCGATGAGATGGCAAGGCTCGACCCGCGCACCGCGCGCGCTTTCATCACGCGCGTCCATGAATGCTGCGCGGCGTTGCGGCGTCTTCCGGTGCCGGTGTTCGCCCGCATCAACGGATATGCGCTCGGCGCGGGGATGGAGGTCGCGGCCGCTTGCGATTTGCGCCTCGCAGCGAAGAGCGCGAGCTTCGGCATGCCGGAGGTGAAGCTCGGCATTCCCTCGGTCGTGGAAGCGGCGCTCTTGCCGATGCTCGTCGGCTGGGGGCGCACACGTCAAATGCTTCTCCTCGGCGAGATGTTTACGGCCGAAGAAGCGCGTGATTGGGGCTTCCTCGAGCGGGTCGTTCCAGACGAGGAGTTGGATGCGGCGCTCGACGAATGGATCGGGGCGGTCCTGGCCTGCGGCCCAAAGGTGATCGCCTTACAAAAACGCCTCATCCTCGATTGGGAAAGGCTCGCTCCAGCCGACGCCGTGAACACCGGCATCGAGGCTTTCGTGGAAGCCTGGCAGACGCCGGAGCCGAAGCTTGCGATGGATAGCTTCCTTGCCGCGAAGGCCGCGAGAAAGCGCACCAAGAAAAGCGGAGCGTAGACGGGGGGTGACGAGAGATGCACTCCTGGCCGCAAGGCAAGAAGTGCATGAGGGGGCAGGTCCATTCGCGTCTCGAGACAGAGGGTCCTACCGGGTGCCGAACATGCGGTCGCCGGCATCGCCGAGGCCGGGCAGGATATATCCATGCTCATTGAGCTTCGTGTCGATCGCCGCCGTCCAGATGCGGATGTCGGGATGATCGGAGCGCATTTTCGCGATGCCCTCCGGGGCGGCCAGAAGGCAAACGAAACGGACATCCTTGGCGCCTTGCTCCTTGAGGCGCTCGGCGGCAGCGCTCGCCGAATTTCCCGTGGCGAGCATCGGGTCCATGATGATGACGAGGCGATCGGCGATGTCTTGGGGCGCCTTGAAATAGTATTCGACGGCGGTGAGCGTCTGCGGATCCCGGTAGAGGCCGATATGGGCGACACGGGCCGACGGCACGAGCTCGAGCATCCCATCGAGGAAGCCGACGCCGGCGCGCAAGATCGGCGCGAAGACGAGCTTCTTCCCGGCGATTTGCGGCGCCAGCATCCTCTCCATTGGCGTCTCGATCTCGATCATCTCGATCGGAAGGTCGCGCGTCACCTCATAACAAAGCAGGATGCCGATCTCGTTCAAGAGCTGGCGAAAGCCCTTCGTCGAGCGGCGCTTGTCGCGCATCAAGGAGAGCTTGTGCCTGACCAGCGGGTGATCGACGACGGTAACGCCTTCCATGGTCTTTCCTCGTTGCGACATCGCGGTCGGAGTGTGCGCTCAGAATACCGTGCCGTCGCTGCGGATCGTCAAGGGCGGTGACCCGTCGACCCGCCGCTCGCGCGCGATGCGCCGTCCGGCTGCCCAGGTGCCGCCCTCGAGCACCTTCACCAAAGGCAGCGCAGCGGAATCGACACCGAGCGTGCCGCGGATGAGGCCCGCAGTCTCGTCGAGCAACGCGACGGTGAGCGCGCGCCATTCGACCACAAGCTCGGAGGCGACTTCATGTGGAACTTTAATGTCTTGTTCCGTTTTGAGAGAAATAACGCCTAAATCCATGAAAAGCCCACCGTTCCGGTATTCGGGGAGGCCGGTCAACCCATCAACGTTGACCACCCCGAGCCCGGCGTCTTGAAGCGGCTCGATCAAGGAATAGGACAGCCATTGCGAGAGCTTGTGGAAAGGTACGAGCCCGTTCGTTGCATCGTCGCGGCGAAGCGCGGGGTGGCGCCAGCAATCGCCGAGCGCGACGCCCGCAAGAGAAAGCCGCGACGGCCAGATCGGCCCGAGATGGGTGAGCACGGCAGAAAGGATGGCGCTCGCCTCGATCCTCCTGGCCGGGGCGCCCAAGCAGGTTAGGTGATCGAAAAGGCCGCCCGGCCGCGCCCTGTCGTTGGTGGCAAAGATCTTCGGCGCCGCCAAGAGCTCTCGCCCGAGCGTTTGCAGAAGGGCGGCGCGCCCCTCGAGACCGACAAGCGGATTTGAGGCGGAGACTTGGAAGGCTTTTGCGATCGTCGCCGCGTCGATCGAGAGAAGCCGTGAAGCGTCCACCCGAAGTTTCTCGTACGGATCAGCCGAAAAAGCGCCGTTGGCGAACATCTCGAAAGAAGCGAGCGCGAGCCCTTCGGAACGCGAAAAGCACGAGCCGTCCTCGGTGCGGTAATGCCAATCCGGGCCCGCACCGGCGTCGAGGAGAACGCTGACGATCGCAAGATCGAACGCCGAGCGGGCGCGGCTTGCAAGGTCCGGCCAAGGCGCACGAGAAGCAAGTTTCGCCCAGCGATCGACGCCGCCCGCAGCAAAGTGCCGCCAGCGGGCGTGAAAAGGAATATCGAGGCTCGGGTAGTTCAAACGCATCGTCTCGAGCACATAGGCAGCGACACGATCGAGCTTCGCACCGTCGACCCGCCAATGGGCAAGAGCACCAGCCTTGCCGAGCGCCAGCATCTCATGGGCACGCTCGCGAACGGCGCGCGCGGTCAACAGGCTCTGCGCGAGCGCCGTCTCTGACGAGCGAAGGACTCCCATTTGCCGTTTTCCGGGACGTGAACCTTTGGGCTTCAGACGAGACCGATGCGCACGCGACGGTTCTGCTTACCTTTCTTCTCGATCGCGGTGACCCTCACCTTCCCGATCTCGCTCGTTCGCGCCACATGCGTGCCACCGCAAGGCTGAAGATCGATACCTTCGATTTCGACGAGGCGCACCTTTCCCGAGCCCATCGGCGGCTTCACCGACATCGTTTTCACCAGGCCCGGATTGCCGGCAAGCTCCTCATCGGTGATCCAGCGTTGGCCGACCTTGGCGTCGCGATCGACGAGCGCCTGAAGCTTTGCGGTGAGCTCCTCCTTGTCGAGACCGGCGTCGGGGATATCGAAGTCCAGGCGGCCTTCGCCCTCTCCGATCGCGCCGCCAGTGACGGGGTAGGCAAGCACGCAGGAGAGAAGATGCAGCGCCGTGTGGATGCGCATTCGCGCGAAGCGCGTGCCCCAGTCGAGCTTCGCGGTAACCGTCGAGCCCGCCGCCGCTTGGGCCTGGCCCTCCGCCGGCACGTGCACGACGATACCCTTGTCTGCCTGGTCATATACCGTCGTGGCGATGACGATGGGCTGCGCGCCGACCTCGATCACGCCCTTGTCTCCGGGCTGGCCGCCGCCCTGCGCGTAGAAGACGGTCCTGTCGAGCACGATGCCTCCTCGTTCATTCACGTCGAGCACCGTCGCCGAGCACTCGCGCTCATAGGCGTCGGCGCGAAACAACAGATCGGTGGGCATCGTGTTTTCCTTCGCTGTGCATCGTCGAATGCGAGGCCATCCATTCGTGTTTCGCGTCGACGCGTGCCGCTGCCGCCATAGCAGGAGCCAGGAGATTGTGCGAGAAAAACCGCCTCGTGATGGGGCCGGCCCCGAGCCGCCGGTTGACCTCCCCGCCGCACCCATGTCATCGCGGCAACGGGAGCGCGGGCCCGAGCCGCCAAGCCCGAAGCCGGCGCACCTTTCGCGAAAGGGCCTGACCATCCATGACGTATCGAGCCAAGCCCGCCGACGGAGTTGCGTGGGTGACGGGAGCAAGCTCCGGCATCGGGCGGGCGACGGCGCGCGAGCTTGCTCGCCGTGGCTTCACGGTCGCCGCGAGCGCGCGCTCGGCCGATGCGCTCGACACGCTCGCCGGCGAGGCCAAGGGGCTGGGCGGGAGGATCGTCGGCCACCCTTGCGATGTGAAAGACGAGGTGGCCATCGAACGAGCCGTCGCCGCGATCGAGCTCGCCCATGGACCCATCGCGCTCGCTTTTCTCAACGCGGGCATCGGTTCCGATTGGCGTCCAGAGCATGTCGACATCGCGGTTTTCCGCGACACGTTCGAGGTGAACGTCTTCGGCATTCTCAACGGTTTGGCGGCTTTGTTGCCGCGCATGCGGGAGCGAAGGCGCGGGCAAATCGCCGTCATGGCATCGCTTGCGGGCTATCGCGGCCTGCCGATGGCGCCCCCTTATGGCGCATCGAAAGCCGCTGCCATCCATCTCTGCGAGAGCCTGAAGTTTTATTGTGACGGCTGGGGCGTGAACATGCAGGTCGTCAACCCCGGGTTCATCGACACGCCGATGACAGCAAATCAAAACTTTCCGATGCCGTTCCTCATGAGCGCCGAGGAGGCGGCCCGTCGCATCGTGGACGGCATGGCAACCGGGGGGTTCGAGATCGCCTTTCCGAGACGGCTCGCCTGGCTTTCGAAATTCACGAGGCTTTTGCCTTACGCGTTTTACTTTCCGACGATCGTGCGGGCCATGGCGCAGGGCCGGCGCAAGCGTTGAGTGCGCCGGTTCAGGCGCCGAAAGCGGCGTGCTCCAGACCGCCTATTCGGGTCGCGCGAACACCATCTGGCGCACATCGATCGAGCCGCCGCGGAAGCCGCCTTCACAATAGGACAGGTAATATTCCCACATGCGGCGGAAGCGCTCGTCGAATCCGAGCGGCTTGAGCTTGGGCCAGGCCGCGAGGAAGCGCTCGCGCCATTGGGCAAGGGTTGCCGCATAGTCCTGGCGAAAGGCCCATTCGTTCAGCATAGGTACGCCATATTTCTCGCCGAGGCCACGCATGATGCTGGCCGTCGGCAACATGCCGCCGGGAAAGATGTAACGGCGAATGAAATCGACCTCACGCCGGTAACTCGGCCAAAGCCATTCGGCGATCGTAATAACCTGCAGTCCTGCCGTGCCGCCGGGCCGCAGCCGCTCTCGCAATTGACGAAAGAAGGCCGGCCAGAACCCTTCACCCACCGCCTCGAACATTTCGATCGAAACGATGCGGTCGAATACGCCACTCTCATCCCGATAATCGCGCAGCGCGATGGTGACGCGGTCGGCAAGCCCCGCCTTGCGCATCCGCTCCGTCGCGAAGTCGAACTGTTCCTGGGAAATGGTAAGCCCCGTGACCTTGCAGCCGAGCTCGCGCCCCGCGAATTCGGCAAAGCCTCCCCAGCCGCAACCGATCTCGAGGACATGCTCGCCTGGCCGCACGCCCGCGCGCTCGGCAAGCAACCGATATTTACGTGCCTGCGCAGCGGCAAGATCATTGTCGCCCGGTGCGAAGACAGCCGAAGAGTAGGTCATCGTCTGATCGAGCCAGCTTTGGTAAAAAGCATTGCCGAGATCGTAATGGGCGCGGATGTTCTGCCGGGCGCCCGATCGTGTGTTGCGGTTGAGTGTGTGAGCGAGAAGCTGAAGCATTCTCTGCATGAAGCGGCCCGGCATGACTTCATCTATCACCGCGCGATTGACGCTCATCAGCTCGATCAGCGCTTCGAGCCGCGGTGATTCCCACTCTCCCTGCAGATAGGCTTCGCCGAAGCCGATCTCGCCGGAGACCAGGAGCCGTCGCGCAAAATTGTAATCCTTGATGACGAGCTCGCCGCGTGGGCCGGCCGCTCCGCTGTCGAAAAGCACCTTGCGTCCATCCGGCAGCACGATCGTGAGCGCCCCGGCTCGAAGCCGGGTTGTGGGCCAGAGCACCTTGCGCACGAGGTAAGGCACATCGGGAGGAAAGCTTTGTTGCGCGCCTGGGGACACGATAGAAGCCTGGCTCCTGTTCATCGCGGGATCATGGGATCAGTCATGCGGCAGCGCCATCAATCGTTGCCGCGGGGCTGATGAATGACGACCTCGGTGCGCATGGCGAACGGGGGAACGGCGTTTCGGCGACGGGCGACTTCTTCAGTGTCCCGCGTTGCGCGTCACCCGAGCTCGTCTTCAAGAGCGGCAAAATCTGTCGACGCATCAGATCGGCCATGACCCATCTCGATACGGTAAATTACCCACCTCAACACTAGCGCGAGCAGCGGCTGGCGCAAGCGCCTCATTAGCGAGGAAGGGTGGCGATTGAAAAAAGCGGACGGGCGGAAAAGAAGCGCTCGCTCCCTACGGCATTCTTTTGGGATGCCACGTCGGAAGGACGCAGGCTCTTGCTCAGCGCTGCGCCTCCCCCGGCGCGACGGGCCGTGGAGAAGGAATTCACCCGGTTCAATATAAGTTGCCTTCCCCCGCGCTCCTTCGGAGCGCGGCCGGGAATGACAACGTGTTTAAGCCCTGCAGCCTCACCCTGCGACCTAAAATGGTCAGCGGGCTCAGCGCGACTTTCTCGCCCCTTTGCGCGCCGATTTGGCGGCTCGCTTGGGGGCTGCCCTGCGTGCGCCGCGCGTCGAGGAAGCCGCCAGCTTGGCTTTCTGACGAAGGTTGCCGAGTCCCATATTCTTCGCCAGTTCAGAACGTGTCTGAGCATAGTTGGGAGCGACCATCGGATAATCGTAAGGTAACCCCCACTTCTTACGGTATTCCTCAGGACTGAGATTGAAAGAACTGCGCAGATGACGCTTCAATGACTTGAATCTTTTACCGTCTTCCAGGCAGATGATGTAGTCCTTCGTGACTGATTTCTTGACAGCCACAGCCGGCGACAACGGCTGATCGAGGTTATACTGAGTACCATTGGCCACCTGCTGAAGCGTGGCATGGATCTGCTGAATGAGGCCCGGGAGCTCGGTGCTCGGCAGCGTGTTTTGAGCCACGTAGGCGGCGACCACATCGGCGGTCATTCCGACCAAGCCCCCCTTTTCCGCGCCCGTATGTTCTACCACTTCTTCATCCTCCATTAGGAATCTATTTTAGCTCTCTACTGGCATGGATTGTAATTAAACGAAAGTGCCTTGGCAAAAGCCTGAGGTGCCGACCCTGTTCTTCTCCTCCAAAAAAAAGCAAGACATACTGAAATATGTGGGTATTCTGGTGGAATAATCCGACTTATAAGCCAGATTTCCAGCATTCGATCAAATTATCGTGTGTAATGTGGAAAACCCGGATCGGCGTCGCAAAACCGTTTCTTCCCCGATCGAGGCAGAATGACGAATGCTGATTCGTGCGACACGGATCACCAACGTCGCTCCACCTCAGGCGCTCTCCGCCGCTGCGCGAGCATGCACCTGTTCGTGCCGCTGCACTTGTCGGCGTGGGCCCTCCACCATGCATGAAAGCGCAAGGTCTTCGCCGCAAAGGCTCCCCGTTCCTGGTTGGGATTTGTTAACCCTGCCGAGCGACAGCACGCTGGGCCGGCGCCTTCAAAAAGGGATTTCTGGAACTTTTGCACGGCGCTCGCGCTTCATTTGCCCATGAGGCAGGCATCTCGCTCCAGTCACGGTCGAATTGGCCGCCGCGCCACGGCGCGGCTCCTGGCGCCGGCGGTGCTTGCCTCGGCTTTCGTGATCGCCCTTCCGGCGCTTGGGCGAGCGGAGGCGCCAACAAGTAAAGCCTCGGCGCCGCAGGCCAACTCCGCCGGCCAATTCTCGCCCTCACCAGGGAGTGATCGGGCGCAGGCAAGCAATCCGTCCGCTCCGCCGGTCGATTGCAACCGTCCCATGCCCCCAGGCAAACCGGCCGCCGTGACTTCGCCCGCTCCGCCCGAGCCGAGAGCGGTAAAGAAGACAGCGTCGAGACGCCATGCGCATCCGGTCCGAGGCGAGCCGGATGTCAAAGGCGCAAACGTCATCTCGGATGATCCTGAGCCGAGCGCGACGGCCGACACCGCAGCGTGCACGACGGCCGCCGCGCAGCGCTATGCCACCATTGCGGAGCAGGGCGGTTGGCCGGTCCTGGCAAAGCCGATGAAGCGCGGCCAGGCCGCGCCGCAAGATGTCGCGACTTTGCGGCATCGGCTCGCCGTCGAAGGCGATCTGCCGCCAACGGACGATGCCGCGGCGCGCGCATCCTGGGATGACACCCTCACTGATGCTTTGAAGCATTATCAGGCGCGAATGGGGCTTCGCCAGACCGGAATGGTCGATGAGATGACGCTCGCGGCGCTCAACGTTCCGGCGAGCGAGCGCGCCAAAGAGCTTGATGCAAGCGCGCATCGTCTCGCCATCCTGCAAAATTTCCCCTTCGACCAACGTTATGTCGTCGTGAATATTCCGGCGGCCGCCGTGGAAGAGGTGGAAGGCGGCCGCGTCGTGCATCGATACGCCGCCGTGGTCGGGGGTACCGACCATCAATCCCCGCAAGTGCAGGCTAAGATAACCGATGTCATCGCCAATCCGACTTGGACGTTGCCTGTGTCAATCATCAAAAACGAAGTCATCCCCAAGATGGCGAAGGATTCGCATTATCTTTCGCGCATGAACATCAGGATGCTCGACGCTCGAGGCCGCGAGGTGAACCCGCATGGCATCGATTGGTCATCGAACGAGGCGACAGAATTTACGTTCCGGCAGGACCCTGGCCGAAAAAATTCCCTCGGCACGTTGAAGATAAACATGCCGAACAACCAGTCCGTCTACATGCATGACACACCCGCAAAGGGCTTTTTTGCCAGGGACTATCGTTTCCTCTCGCATGGCTGCGTGCGCGTGGATGGCGTATTAGACCTCGCGGCATGGCTGCTCGAAGGCACGGCCGGACCGGACGGCGAGGCATGGACCGTTGCGACGCTGAAAAAGCTGGTGGGCGAAGAGGACAAGAAGGCGATCAGGCTCAAACAAAACGTGCCGGTCGTTTGGCTCTACCTCGACGGTTGGTCCGGAAGCGACGGTGCGGTGCATTTCCGTGACGACATCTATGCACTCGACCAGGAGCAGGCCTCTACGCCGGTGTCACAGGCAAAATGACAGGGCCCGTCGTCGGGCCCCGTGAGGTGTTAGCAGCGGACCGAAATGGTCACTTGCTTGATTTGCTGCTGGATCGACCCTTCGAGCTGCCGCTCGACTTGCGCTTTGCGGGCACCTTCTTGCCTTCGCGGCGCGCTTCCGACAGGCCGATGGCGATCGCTTGTTTGCGACTCTTCACCGTCTTGCCGCTTCTGCCGCTTTTGAGCGTTCCGCGTTTGCGCTCATGCATCGCCTTGCCGACTTTTTTCGAGGCGCCGGTGGAATATTTTCTGGCCATCGGGACACTCCTGTCTCTCGCCCGCCGGATGCGCAAGAACTGTCGCTCTGTCTACTGTCGCTCTTTGCGCCAAACCTCCAATTGCGAACACGATGCTCGGCGCAAAGGTTCCAGAACGGCCGTGGGGACGCGTCGCGTTCCCAGCGCGGTTGCGCGAGATTCAACCCACCGCTTCTCGCCTCCTCGCAAAGCCTCCTAAACATTGTCGGATTTTGAAATGAAACTTTACACCGGATTTCGAGAGCGCGGCGAAAGCTCGGAACCGCAGGCAGACGCCTTGCGTTTTCTCCCCGACCACAGGCGCAAGCCTTTGGGAGATTCGAAAGGAGACTGTGTCATGAATATGCGCACGAGCTTAGTGAGCGCATGTGCCGGCCTCTTTGCTCTCGGTGCCGCCAGCTTGCCGGCGAACGCGGAGCATGGCCGTAACGCCGCAATCGCTGGCGGCGCGGCGGCCGGCCTTGCGGCAGGCGTGATCGCTGGTGGGGCCTTGGCCTCACAACCCTACAGCGGCCCTTACTATCCCGGCCCGGCCTATGCGCCCGGCCCTGCCTACGGCGACGATTGCCGTGTGATCAGGCACCGCGTCTGGGTTGAGGGATATGGCTGGCAGTTCCGGCGCGAGGAAGTCTGCGACTAGCCTTCAGCCGTAATGCGACGAGGGCGGAGAGGTGGACTCTCCGCCCTTTTCTTTTGCGGAATGTCACTCCGGCAATGCCGCGTGCTCGGCCGCTCGAGCGAATCGACAATGCCGGAGACGAAGCTTGCCGGATGACTTGCCCGTCCCGAGTTCGCGTTTAAGATCGCGCCTTCGCCCTTCTTTTGGCAAGGACGCGATGACCAGGTTGACGATCCTCCAGATCGAGGAGATGGCGAGAGGTGCCCTCGTCAAGGCAGGAGCGAGTGATGGCGCCGCATTGAGCCTTGCCAAGGCGATCGCGGCCGCCGAGCGCGACGGCATCCCATCGCACGGGCTTGCCTATCTTCCCACCTATTGCGAGCATCTTGCTTGCGGAAAAGTGATCGGCTCGGCGATGCCACGCCTGAGCCAGGATTTGCCGGGCGTCGTCGTCGTCGATGCGGGCTCGGGGTTCGCGCATCCCGCGATCGATGCTGGGTTGGCGGTGCTCGCGCCGCTTGCGCGCTCGCAGGGCGTGGCTCTCTTGGGGATCCGCAATTCCTATAATTGCGGCGTGCTCGGCTACCACACCGAAAGGCTCGCGAGCGAGGGGCTCTTGGCCCTCGGCTTCACCAATGCGCCCGCCTCGATCGCGGCGTCGGGCGGTCGCAAGCCTGTGCTCGGCACCAATCCCTGGTCGATCGCCGTCCCGGACGGTCGAGGCGGCGCGCCTATCGTCATCGATCAAAGCGCGAGCGTGGTCGCCAAGAGCGAGGTGGCGAAGCGCGCGCGTGAAGGCAAGGCCATCCCGCTCGGCTGGGCGCTTTCCCCCGAGGGCGAACCGACCACGGATCCGAATGTCGGCTTGAAAGGCACGATGCTGCCCGCCGGGGGCTACAAGGGCGTGGGCTCCGCGCTCTTGGTGGAATTGATGGCGGCCTGTCTCACCGGCGCGACAATCGGCGCGAAGGCGAGTCCCTTTTCGGGCACGGCGGGCGGGCCGCCCAAAACGGGTCAATGCTTCATCGCAATCGCGCCTGGTGCTGCTTCCGGCGGAGAGTTCCAAGCGCGCCTTTCGCAACTCATGGCGGTGCTGACCGAGGAGCGTTCGGCCCATGTGCCGGGAAAACGGCGTCGCGAGGCGCGAGAAAAAGCAGAGCGCGAAGGCGTCGTCGTGGATGCGGGAATTCTCGAAAAGGTAGGCGCGCTCGCTCGCGCGTAAGAGGCAAGATGACCATGAACGAAACCGCCGGTTTCATGGCCATGAAGGGCGCCGGCTATTATTCCAAAGCGACGACAGGCGCGCGCGACGTCATCAATCTCGCGACCCCCTTGATCATCGCCGCGGTGGATCGGATGAACCTCGCCGACGACGCAACGCGCGTTCGCGTCGCCGATATGGGGTGTGCGGACGGCGGTACTTCGATGGGCATGTGGCGCAAGGTGCTCGCCCATTTGCGCCGCAAGTTCCCATCGCGCCCCATCGAGATCGTCTACACGGATTTGCCGCGCAACGACTTCAGCCAGCTCTTCCGCACGATCCACAACCAGACCGACATCGAGAGCTATCAGGGAGAGCTCGATGAGATTTACCCTTATGCCTCCGGCACTTCTTTTCATCAGAAGATATTCGCGGCCGAGAGCGTGAACCTCGTCTTCTCGGCAACCGCTTCCCACTACATCTCGAAGGTGCCCTGCAACATCAGCGATCACGTGCATATGGTGGGTGCGAGCGGTGCTGAGCGCCGCGCCTATGAGGCGGTCGGGCGCGACGAATGGGCGAACCTCCTCACCTTGAGGGCCCGTGAGCTTGTCCCCGCCGGCAGGCTGGTCTTCCTCAATTTCGGCATCGACGAAAAAGGGCGCTATCTCGGCCATACGGGCGGGGTGAGCATGTTCGACATGTTCAACCGGCTTTGGCGAGAGCTCGCGGCCGAGGGCACCATCACCGAGGCCGAATATGCGAATACGAATTTCCCGCAGGTCTACCGCACCGTCGAGGAGTTCGTCGCCCCGCTGAAGGACGAAGCAAGCTCCGCTTATCGGGCGGGGCTTCGCCTCGAGCATGTAGAATCAAGGCATCTCGTTTGCCCGTACGCAAAGGCTTTCGCCGAGCACAAGGAGGCGACAAAATTCGCGAACGAGTACATCCCGACGCTGCGCTCCTGGAGCGAGCCGACCTTCGCGGCCGGGCTTTCCGGCGCGCGACCCGCACAAGAGCGCATGCGTATTCTCGACACCTTCTTCACGCGCTATCGGGATGCGGTCGCCGCGGCGCCTGAAGGCCATGGCATGGATTACATCCACGTGCATCTCGTCTGTCGCAAAGCGCCTCCGTGACCGTCCACCTTCCGACGAAAGCGCTGTCGCTGCGGCCACCCAACGAGGTGATGCGGCTTTCGCGTCTCGGCAGCGCGCACCAGACACGATTGAGCTTTCTTCGCGCCTTGTTGCGCCGCATGCGCGACGAGAACTGGCGCGTCGCGAAGCACGCCTTCGATATCGACGAGCGCGGCGTCGGCAAGGCGATCTACACAGTCGACGTCAAAGGCCGCTTACTGAGCCTCGTCGCCTTCGGCCATGAGCTTGCGCCCGACGAGCGGACCGATCGCGTCATCGCACAAGCCTGGGACGCGACCTTCGTTCTTTTCGATGGGCTGCCCAATCGGCAAGACGTGGCGCGTCTTGCGGCCAATGTGCCGCGGCAAGAGGCGGGCCGCTATCTTGCGACCGAGCTCGTGCTGGCGCGCGCCAATCGCAGCGTGCGCCTCTTCGATCACGTGCTCGATTCGCTCGCGCAAGGACGTCAGCCCGATGAAGCCTCCGTCGAGGCGATCGGCTATTTGATGCGCACGACAGCCGTTTACGGCAATGGCAAGTTCGGCATCGCCGATCGCGACATGATTGCGGACCGGCCGGAGCTCTCGGCGCCTTTCCGTGCTGAGATGCTCACCGTATATCTGATCCGGATCTTCACGCTCGATCTCGTCGAGCATCTGGCGCGTTTGCGAGGAGGTGCGAAGGCCGCGTTACTCGACGGGCGCCTTCGTCGTCGCTTCGGCATCGGCAACGCGACGGGGCTCGGCATGGCGCCTTTCCTCGTGAAGCACCCGGCTCTCGTCGACCGCTGGATCACGGCGCGCGAGACCGCGCTCGCCCGCGTTCGTGAGCTGCGTCACGCAAGTCGAGAATCGGTTGCGGTCTTTCGCGCCACGCTGCAATGCTCGCGCCGCTGCATCGTTCGTTGGGTGACGAGCGATGAAATTCAAGCACGCCGCATCGATGAGCTTGGGGAAGATTTGTCGCGCCTGGAGCGCTTCGCGAGCGAAAAGGTCTTCGCGGGTCCTTGCCCTTGGGAAGCGATCTGGCGCTTTGCGCGAGAAAATTTGACGCTCGAGGGCCAGGAATACGCGGTGACTCTCCTCATCGAGCCTCATGGCGCGCTCATCGACGATCTTGCCGAGACGATGGCCATCGACGAGACGGCAAGTTTCCGGATCGACGGGAGAATGAGCTGTGAAACGCTGCGACGCTCGATCGCGCGCGATTATGCCTGGGCGCTCGAACTCGATTTCTCCCAAAGTCGAGCGCTCGCTCGCTTCTGGTACGTTTCCGAGGAGAAGCTCGAGCCGCGCCTCGGCGAGCGCTTCGAAGAGGAGGGTATGGAACGCGAGCAACCGCTCGCCATCGCGCGCGAGGTTGCAGCGCTTGCGGCGGCGCTCGATCGGGAAGAGCGCCACACGAGGGTCGCGGCTTTTCTTCTCGCGCACCCCGAGCATCGCCACGCGGTGCGCCGCGTCCAGATTGCCGGGCGCCACCCGTATTCCGAGATACGCGACAATCTCATCGGGGCGAGCTTGAGGCCGATCGATCTCTTACGTTGCAAGCTCGCCTTTTTCGGCGCGACGCGCTTCGATCCGCGTTCGGATCGCTGGGTGCGGATCACACTTTTTCAGGGCGCGCCTTTTCCCGATGAGCTCGCGGCCCAGTGCTCCGAGCGATGGATTTATGGGGAATGATCGTCTCATTCAACGAGGTCGAGTCCACTATCCTCAAGGCGGCGCGCGGCGCGGGAATGGAGTGGGGCCTCGCCGAAGAGGCAGCGCAAGCTGCCCGTTTCCTCGCCCGTTTCCGGCTTCCTTTCGAAACGCCTTTCCTCCACCTGTTTTCCACGCGCGCCTGGGAGGCAACTCCCGTTCTCGAAGGCGCGAGGTTGAGATCCGGGCGCGCCGATGGCTGGCTTTGTCCCATCCGCGCAGGCGCCTATCTTTCCGATCTTAGCGAGGCATGCGTGACGAGCCTCGAGCGCCTGGTGTCACCGCTCCTCATTCTGCCGTTCGCCTCGCGCGCGATGGCGAAAACCGATGTGGCTTGGAACGAGGTGAGGCTTCGGGTAGGCCCCCTGGGCATCATGCTCGTCTCGGGCGAGGTTCGTGCTCTTGCCGCGAGCCAAGCCGAAGAGGTGAGCCTTTCCTCATTCGAAGGAGGTTGGACCGGAGCTTGGACACACGAGGGCTCAGCAGGCGGGGCGGTGATTGAGGATGCCTCATGGGCAAGGCTGCAGGAATACGAGGCCCTCACCTATGTGCCAGCGAGCGCGAAGTCGCGATCGAGCGGCGCGGGCGCGGGCGAGATCGACAATGATTGACGACGCGGGGGTTCACCTCGACCGCGCACGAGCTGCATCAAGGAGAAGAGGATGCTCATCGACGCCCTGCAATGCGGCTTTTACGACCGTGCAGTTTTCGAGGAATTGCGGCGAGGCGGCTTTACGTGCGTGACGCCGACGCTCGGCTTTTGGGAAGGAACGCTCGAATCCCTCGACGCGCTCGGGCAATGGCGCGACCTCGCAAGCGAGTGCGCGGATGCGGTTCTCATCGCGCGCTCGACGGCCGACATCCTCTCGGCGCACCAAAGCAATCGAGTGGCCCTCCTCCTCGGCTTTCAGAACAGCAACTGCCTCGAAGGCCGCATTCGTTTTGTCGAGCTCTTCGCCGAGCTTGGCGTGCGCGTCATGCAGCTCACCTACAACAATCAAAACGAGCTCGGCGGGAGTTGTTACGAGGATGTCGATGGTGGCCTTTCGCGCTTCGGTCGCGAGGTCGTGCGCGAGATGAATCGCACGGGCGTGCTGATCGATCTCTCCCATGTCGGCGAGAAAACGACGCTCGACACGATCGAATGTTCGCAAAAGCCCGTGGCGGTGACGCATGCGAATGCGGCTTCGCTCTTCCCCCATCGGCGCAACAAGAGCGATGCGGTGATCAAGGCGCTGAGCCAAAAGGGGGGCATCATCGGTTGCGTCACCTACCGCAACATCACGCCGGCAGCTGCTTGCGACAGCATCGAGAGCTGGTGCGAGATGGTCGCGCGAACCGTCGACATCGCCGGAATCGATCACGTCGGGATCGGCACCGATCTTATCCACAAAGGCGATCGCGCCTATCTCGATTGGATGCGCATGGGGCGCTGGTCGCGCACCGTCAATTATGGCGCGGGCTCCGCGGCGACCGCAGATCCGGTGACCGACCCGCGTTGGCTGACCCGCCCGTCCGATCTGAGCAAGGTGAGGGGAGGCTTGAAGCGCGTCGGCTTTTCCGAAGAGGAATGCGAAAAGATCACCGCGGCCAATTGGCTGCGCGTCTATCGCGAGGTCTTCGGATAAAGTGAGCCGCAAGGGTCGACCTTGCGGCAAATGGATATAGGATGGGTGGACGGCGTAAAGCCGACGAAGAGGTAATCGGGAGGAAGACGTGCATAAGCTTCTCGTTCTTTATAACGAGCCGAAGGACCCGGCTCATTTCCGCAAATACTACGTCGAGACGCACGTGCCGCTCGCGAGCAAGCTCCCGGGCCTTAAGTCCAGCCGCTTCACCTTCGACGCAAAGCCTCTCGGCCCGGGAAAGGCTCATTTCTGCATTTTCGAAGCGGAGTTCGAAAACGAAGCCGCGCTCATGGCCGCGTTGCAATCGAAAGAAGGAAAGGCGGTCGCCGGCGACGTGCCGAATTACGCGACGGGCGGTGTCACGATGTTGCACTACGCCGTGAGATGAGGGCCCGCCTGGTGGCTCGGGCCTAGCTCTCGATATTCGAGTTATTTGCCGCGTCGCGAAAGCGATCTCTCGAGCGCGAGCGTGCCAGCTCATGGCGGACGGCACGTCGATAGGGGATGTTTGCGTGACCGTGGATCGAGCAGGAATCCTGAAGAAGCTCGTGTTTGAGCTCACGCGCGTTTCGTTGGGACATCCTATCCGTGCGGCGCATTGGTTGACTCCTGGAACCCGTGGCATACCATATACAGAACACCCGCTTGGCACCTGGGAGGCGCCCGAAAATGACCGATGTGAGCGCCTTTCCGCGCCTCAAGGTCGAACCCCTGCGTGTGAGCGTCGGCTTGCGGCGGCTTGCTTGTGACGCCATCAAGCGCGCCATTACCGAAATGGATATCTATGGCTGCGCGGGCGAAATTCGCCTCGATGAGCGGCAGTTGTCCAAAGACCTCGGCGTGAGCCGCACGCCGATCCGGGAAGCGCTGAGCGTGCTGGAGCAGGAAGGCTTCGTGCGGTCCGTTCCGCGCCGCGGGATATATGTGGTCCGCAAGACGAAGCGCGAGGTGATCGAGATGATCACCGTATGGGCCGCGATCGAAAGTCTCGCGGCGCGCTTCGCGGCCGAGAATGCGAGCAAGAGCGAGCTGCGGAATTTGCGCGAATTATTCGCGCAATTCGAGGAGAATCCATCGGAGCATATCGGCGAGTATTCGCAAGCCAACATGGCGTTTCACAAAGCGATCATCCGCATGGGCGGGTGCGGCTTGATGAGCGAGCTCACCGACGACCTCTTCATCCATATGCGGGCGGTGCGCGCCGTCACCATGCGCCAGGACAATCGCGCGCAGCGCTCCATCATCGACCACCTGAACATCATCTCGGCGCTCGAGAAAGGCGATGCCGATCTCGCCGAGCGCCTCGTTCGAGAACACACGCTCGGCCTTGCCCGGCATGTCGAGCTCCACGGCGCATTCCTGGACGGCCTTCAGCAGGGGGCCGAAGAGGGAAGGCGCCGCAAGGCCGGATAGGACAAGAAGCCGAAACCAGATCGAGAGACGCGTTTCGGTCGGCGCTTTGCCGTTTGGGGCGTCCGATCCACCGAAAGGAGACTAAGTAAGCCATGTCGACGAACGCCGCCCAGAACACGAAAGCGCAAGCCGGAGAAAAGCCGTCTGCCGCAAGGACGACCGCCGAGGACACGCTCAAGGCGAAGAGCCGCGATGCGAACGTCGTCTCGGGCGGTCATCTCGTGGCCAAGGCGCTCAAGGCCGAAGGCGTCGACACGATCTTCACGCTTTGCGGCGGGCACATCATCGACATTTATGACGGATGCCTCGACGAAGGCATCCGCATCGTCGATGTCCGCCACGAGCAGACGGCCGCGCACGCGGCCGACGGCTATGCGCGCCAAACCGGAAAGCTCGGCTGCGTGGTGACGACGGCCGGCCCCGGCTGCACGAATGCGGTCACCGGGATCGCGACCGCCTTCCGCTCGGAGAGTCCTGTCCTTCATATCGGCGGCCAGAGCGCGCTCAATCAATGGAAGATGGGCGGGCTTCAGGATCTCCCGCATGTCGACATGATGAAGCCGATCACGAAATTCGCTTCGACGGTGATGTCGACCGAGCGCGTCGCCGACATGATCTCTATGGCGGCGCGCGAATGCTTCGCGGGCGCTTACGGGCCCTCATATCTCGAAATCCCGCGCGACGTGCTCGATCGTGAGATCGATGTCTCGAAGGCTGTGCTGCCGAAATCTGGACATTACCGCGCCTCGACGAAATCGAGCGGCGATCCGCGCGACATCGAAAGACTTGCCGACATCCTCGTGAACTCGGAACGGCCCGCCATCCTTTTCGGGCAACAGGTTTTCGCGGCGCGCGGCCATGAGGAGGCGATCGCGCTTTTGCGAGGCCTTGACATTCCGGGCTATTTCAACGGGGCGAGCCGCGGTCTCCTGCCGCCTGGCGACCCGCATCATTTCGACCGGACGCGTTCGCTCGCCTTCGGCAAAGCCGATGCCGTCGTGATCGTCGGCACGCCATTCGATTTTCGCATGGGTTACGGCAAGCGCATCAATGTGCCGACCCTGGTGCAGATCGATATGGACTACAAGACGGTCGGCAAGAACCGCGACGTCTCGCTCGGCATCGTCGGAGATCCGGGTGCCGTCCTCTCGGCGGTGCTGCAGGCGGCTTCAGGGCGCCTGAAGAAGGATAAGCGCGAGCAACGCCGGCAATGGATGAAGGAGCTTTCTCAGGCCGAAGAGGCAGCGACGCAAAAGCTCATGGCGATGTTCACCTCGGACCAATCGCCGATCCACCCTTACCGCGTCGCCTATGAGATCAACGAATTCCTCACCGACGACACGATCTACATCGGCGACGGAGGCGACGTGGTGACGATCTCGGCGCAAGCCGTGCGTCCGCGTCGGCCCGGCAATTGGATGGACCCCGGCGCTCTCGGTTCGCTCGGCGTCGGCACCGGTTTCGCGCTCGCCGCGAAACTCGCCCATCCGAAGAAGGAGGTCCTTTGCTATTACGGGGACGGCTCCTTCGGCATGACCGCCTTCGACATGGAGACCGCCGATCGTTTCGGCGCGCCTTACATCGCGGTGATCGGCAACAACTCCGCGATGAATCAGATCCGCTATGGCCAGCTGGCCAAATACGGCGCGCAGCGTGGCAATATCGGCAACAAGCTCGGCGACATGAACTTCTCCGTCTTCCCGCAGATGTGGGGAGGGTGGGGCGTCGAGGTGCGCGAAGCCGGGAAGATCGCGCCGGCCTTGCGCGAAGCGCGAGAGCGGGTCGCGAAGAGCGGTAAATCGGCCGTGGTCAACATTTGGGTGGATCCGAATGAATACGCGCCCGGCACGAAGAACCAGACGATGTACAAGTGAGGAAGCGGGAGATCCTTTCCATGGCGAAGACGGCAAAGAAAGCGAGCAGGGCAGGGAAGGCGGCCGAAAAAAGGACGGCGACCAGGAAGCGCGTGCTGCCGAAAGCCGCGCCGAAGCGCGCGGCCGCAAAGAAGGCCACGCGTTCAAAGACGCAAGCGCGCAAGGCGCCTGACAAGAAAAAGAGTGCCGCTAGGGCTGCCGCGAGGCGCTCCACCTCCAAGCCTTCGCCGAAATCGGCCATCAAGCGCCTGACCAGATCGCGCGCGGTCGCGAGCGCGCCCAAGGCGGATGCGCTTCGCTCGCCCTCTCGCAAGCCCTGGGGTGCGAGCGGCAAGGCACTCGACGGCGTGCGCATTCTCGACTTCACCCATGTGCAATCGGGCCCGACCTGCACCCAGCTCCTCGCCTGGTTCGGAGCCGATGTGATCAAGGTGGAGCGCCCCGGCATCGGCGACATCACGCGCGGCCAGCTTCGCGACGTGCCCAACGCCGACAGCTTGTATTTTACGATGCTCAACCACAACAAGCGTTCGATCACGATCGATTCCAAGCATCCCGAGGGCAAGGCGGTTCTCGAGGCGCTCGTGAAGTCGTGCGATGTTCTGGTTGAGAATTTCGCGCCCGGCGCACTCGAGCGCATGGGACTCGGCTTCGAGCACATCCACAAGCTCAATCCGCGCATGATCGTGGCGTCGGTCAAGGGCTTCGGTCCGGGTCCCTATGAGGATTGCAAGGTCTACGAGAACGTCGCGCAATGCGCCGGTGGTGCGGCTTCGACCACGGGCTTTCTCGATGGGCCTCCGCTCGTCACGGGTGCGCAAATCGGTGACAGCGGCACCGGGCTGCATCTCGCGCTCGGCATCGTGTGCGCGCTTTTTCAGCGAAACCGCACCGGACGCGGCCAGAAGGTGCTCGCTGCGATGCAAGACGGAGTGCTCAACCTGTGCCGGGTCAAGCTGCGCGATCAACAGCGCCTCAAGCATGGCCCGCTCAAGGAATACAGCCAATACGGGCAGAATATCCCGTTCGGCGACGCGACGCCGCGCGCAGGCAATGATTCAGGTGGCGGCCAGCCGGGCTGGATATTGAAATGCAAGGGCTGGGAGACGGACCCCAACGCCTACATCTACTTCATCACGCAGGCGCCGGTTTGGGAGGCGATCTGCGACGTGATCGGCAAGCCGGAGTGGAAGACCCACCCCGATTACGCGAAGCCGCCCGCGCGCCTCCCGCGCCTCAAGCAGATCTTCGACACGATCGAGAAATGGACCATGACCAAGACGAAATTCGAGGCCATGGACATGCTCAACAAATACGACATCCCCTGCGGACCGATCCTTTCGATGAAGGAGCTCGCCGAGGAGGAATCCCTGCGCAAGACAGGCACGATCGTCGAGGTGGATCACCCCACGCGCGGCAAGTATCTGACCGTGGGAAATCCGATCAAGATGTCGGATTCGGTGAGCGAGGTGAAACGTTCGCCCTTGCTCGGCGAGCACACTGACGAGATCTTGCGCGATGTCTTGAAATTCGACCGGCGCCGAGTCGAGAAGGTGCATGCTTCCGGCGCGCTCGGCGAGAGGATGCCGCTTGCCGCCGAATAGGGCGCAGCTGTGATCGAGGAAGCGCTCGCGGCGTCCGCAAGTGCCGTGGAGGCGAATCACGTCGCGGATTGAAGGGACGCCTAGAGCGGCGCGTTTCAGTGAGGAGTATGTGGAATAAGTGCCTGCTTGGCGAGATACAGAAAGAGGGAGCGCGCCGAAGAAGCGCGCCCACCGAGGGGCCGAGGATGTAACGGGGAGCCGAAATGTCCGTGCAAGCGCCACCCGCCAGGTTCGGAACAAAGAGGGGTTGGCAGCTCGCTATTGGCGTCTTGTGCATGGCGCTCATCGCCAACCTGCAATACGGTTGGACGCTCTTCGTCGGCCCGATCGAGAAAGCCCATGGCTGGCGCACTGACGAGATTCAGCTCGCTTTCAGCATCTTCGTCGCCATCGAGACGTGGCTCACGCCCGTCGAGGGTTTCATCGTCGATCGTCTCGGAGAGCGCGGACCGCGCCTGATGGTTGCGAGCGGCGCCGTGCTCGTGGCACTCGGCTGGGGCCTCAACTCAATCGCGAACTCGCTTTTTCTGCTCTATGCAGCGGCCGCGCTCTCGGGCATCGGGGCGGGCGGCATCTACGCCACCTGCATCGGGAATGCGGTGAAGTGGTTTCCGGATCGGCGCGGCCTTGCGGTCGGCCTCACGGCGGCGGGCTTCGGTGCCGGTGCCGCGCTCACGGTCGTCCCGATCCGCATGCTGATCGCCTCGCATGGTTACGAAGCCACCTTTCTGATTTTCGCGATCGCGCAAGGCGTTGTCGTGTTCGCCCTTGCTTTCGCGCTTCGCCCGCCTCGGCCAGGCGAGGTTGCGCCGGTGAGCTCGCCAAAGCTGCAGCAAACCACGCGAAACTTCACGCCGAGCGAGGTGCTGGCGAGCCCGATCTTCTGGCTACTCTACGTGATGTTCGTCGCCATCTCCGCGAGCGGTCTCACGGCCACGGCGCAGGTCGCGCTCATCGCCAAGAGCTACGGCGTCGCCGATATTCCGATCTGGCTCGGCCTTTCCACCCTCACGGCCGCGCTCCTCGTGGACAACGTGATGAACGGCTTGGCACGTCCTTTCTTCGGATGGGTCTCCGATATGATCGGGCGCGAATACACGATGGCGATCGCCTTTTCGATCGGCGGCGCGGCGTATTGGCTGTTGGATTTATACGGAACGAGCCCGCTTGCCTTCGTGGTCTTCGCCGGCCTCATCTTCTTCACCTGGGGGGAGATTTTCAGCCTCTTCCCGTCGACCGCGACCGATAGTTTCGGCGCGAAGTTCGCGACGACGAATACGAGCCTTCTTTACACCGCAAAGGGCATGTCGGCCTTCCTCGTGCCTTTGGCCAATCTCCTGCAGGGCACGACGGGAAGCTGGCATGCCGTCTTTCTCGCGGCGACGCTCACCAATTTTGCAGTGGCGCTCCTCGCGGTCCTCGTCCTCAGGCCGATGCGGATCGCAAGGGTGGGTGCGCTCCCGGCGCTGACAAAGGCTTGAGACGCAGGATGCCTCGCCTTTCTTGGCGCGTGCCGACCGCGATCAATGGCGGGCAAACCGGGTGCTTGAGCCTCACGTTCAACTATAGCGCCGGATGAGGCTCACGAGCTTGCCTTGGATCTGCACCCGGTCGGGCCCGAGAAGGCGCGTCTCGTAAGCAGGGTTCGCGGCTTCGAGCGCGATCGAAGAGCCCTTGCGGCGGAAACGCTTCAGCGTTGCCTCTTCGTCATCGATGAGAGCCACGACGATATCGCCGGAATTTGCGCTGTTCTGCTTACGCACGAGCACGGTGTCACCGTCATGGATGCCGGCCTCGACCATGGAATCGCCGCGCACTTCGAGGCCGAAATGCTCTCCTTGGCCGAGGAATTCGCTCGGCACCGCGATGGTGTGGCTGCGCGTCTGGATGGCCTCGATCGGCGTGCCGGCGGCGATCCGCCCCATGATCGGGATAGCGACGCTCGCATGCTTGCGCTCCTCGGAGCCCGGCGCCTGGCGCACCTTGCCGAGGCTGCCCTCGATCACATTCGGGCTGAAGCTGCCGCGCTGGCGCGCGAAAGCCGCGTCCGGCATCTTCAGGACTTCGAGCGCGCGCGCCCGGTTCGGAAGACGCCGAATGAAGCCGCGCTCCTCGAGCGCCAGAATCAACCTGTGGATGCCCGATTTCGAGCGCAGATCGAGCGCCTCCTTCATTTCGTCGAAGGAAGGCGGCACGCCGCTCTCCTTCAAGCGCTCATTGATGAATTTGAGAAGTTCGAGCTGCTTGCGCGTGAGCATGGCGAAGTCCCTGGCTGAAAAGCGGAATCGAATCGAACGCCTGGAAAACAAATCACGAACTCTCTTTACAAGTTCTATATGTGTTCCGCAAGCGTCCGCTCCTCAGAGCCGAGAACCCCCTGGGGCGGGACCCGTCCAGGATCTCGTCGGTAAATGGTCGCGTAGAGCTCGGGCGCGAGTCGAACGCCGCGGCCTTGGCGCGATCAATTCGGCCGCCGCGATTCCGACGAGGCAAAGCGGTGTGAGGCTCTTGCGCGTGCCCTCGCAGCCTCCACGTCGCGGTCGCGCGGTGACGCGTTCGTAACGAGGGTTGCCAGCAATTCACGGGCTGCGCTCGCCACCTGATCGACGGCTCGGTTGAAGGCGATTTCGTTCGTCTTCGACGGTCGCGTGAAGCCGCTCAGCTTGCGCACGAACTGCAGTGATGACGCGCGGATCTCATCTTCCGTGGCCGGTGGCTCGAAATTGTAAAGCGTCTTGATGTTTCGGCACATGAGAAACCTCACGCTGCGCACATGAACAGTAAAAGTGACGAAGGCTGCCGCAGCGTCGCACCGGTTGCCATGACGATCAACTTGTTTCTCTCGCCACATTGCTCGGATGCGCGGAAGTGATTCGAATACAAGGCGGACGCAATGGAGGAAAGATCAGCGCGTTTCGGGCGTGAGCTTTCGCGCGCTCCGCAGCGCTGCCGTATTTCCTTGCGTGAAGCTAGCCAACTCATCCGCGACCTCGCGTATAACTTGCCCCCAATCGCCGCGTATTTTCTGGCGAAAGAGACGCGCGGTCGGATACCAGGGGCTGTCGTCGCGCTCGAGGAGCCAGCGCCAATCCGGAACGAAGGGAAGCATGATCCAAACCGGTTTGCCCATGGCGCCCGCGAGATGCGCGACTGCGGTGTCGACGGAAATCACGAGGTCGAGATTGGCGATCGCGCCGGCCGTTTGGGCGAAATCGGTGAGGTAAGGCGAGAGATCGGTGACGGCGGGCGAAACCTCTCTCGCCGCCGCGCCAAGCTGGAGGCTGAAGAAGCGCACCCTCTCGATCGCGAGCAAGGGAGCGAGCGTGGCAAAGGCGATGGACCGATCCCTGTCGCGTGGATGCTCGGCATTTCCCGCGATGGTGAGCCCGATCTTGAGCTCGGCTCCTTGCCCGATCATTGCGCCAAGGCGCGAAACCGCTCGAGGAGGCGCCTTTATGTAGGGGATCGGCGCCGGGATGCTTTCCACGGTCGTCTTCAGCAGATATGGCAGGCTCGCAAGCGTCGATTGCATATCCGATACGGAGGACGCCTCATCGCCCTCGACCGTGAGCCAGGGCATGCTGTGCGCGATGAGCTCTCGCAATGATCGCGGGGCCCTCAGCGCCAGCCTTGCGCCGCGTTGACGCAAGCTGGGCAGGTAGCGGCAAAATTGAATTGTGTCGCCGTAGCCTTGCTCCGCATGAACGAGAAGCTTTTTGCTTTTGAGATCTTCACGGTTCCAGGGCCTGTCGAGCCGAGGTCGAGAAGTGCCATCCTTGATCTCGAGGCGCCATTGGTAGTGTGGGAAGCCTTTCAGGAAATCTCCGCGCAGGAGATAGTTCATGCCGAGGTTTCTGTGGGCTTCCGCATCGGAAGGATCGATCGAAAGCGCTTTTTTCCAATAGTGCTCCGCATCCTCGAATCTCGCCGTTCGATTGCAGGCGACCGCAAGGTTCATATGAGCCGCTCCCGCTTCGGGCGCGAGAGCGATGGCGCGCTGCAAATGCGGTATTGCCTTCTCGTGCTCGTCGCGCGCGCAAAACATCGTGCCGACCCCATATAGCGCTTGCGGGGAATCGGGGTGCAGGGCGAGCCCTCGCTGGCTCGCCGCGAGAGCATCATCCAGAAGCCCGGTGCCACGGAACATCTCGGCAAGGCCGCAATAGAACAGGGGGTCCCCACCATCGCTCGCGGTCGCTTGCCGCATGAGCACGATCGCGGCCTTGCGATCGCCGGCGTCACGCGCGATTTGCGCACGAAGCAAAAGTGTCTCGGGGTGCGCCGGATGGCTTTCGAGCAATTCGCGGCAAAGCTCGTCGGCTTTCGCGAGGTGTCCGGCCTTGCGCGCCGTCTCGATCATCGCGAGGCGATCCGACAAGCATGAAACGGGGCTCGGCATGCTCGCAGATGTGCGTTCGACGAGGGCTTTCAATGCCTTGGCGATTTCGCCCACCACGGCCCCCCAATCCCCTTGCATGCCTTGGCGAAACAAGCGCGCCGTCGGATACCATGGGCTGTCTTCGCGCTCGATGAGCCAGCGCCAATCCGCAAGGAAGGGGAGCAAAATCCAAACGGGCTTGCCCATCGCGCCGGCAAGGTGCGCGACGGACGTGTCGACGGAAATAACGAGGTCGAGATTGGCGATCGCGCCGGCGGTTTCGGCGAAGTCGGTGAGGTGAGGCGAAAGATCGATGACGCGCTCAGAGATATCTCGAGACCTTTCCCCAATCTGGAGGCTGAAGAAGCGCACTCCATTGAGGTCGAGAAGGGGCGCGAATGCCGAGAAGGGCAGGGAGCGATCCTTGTCGAGGGCGTGCTTGGGGCTGCCTGCCCAGATGAGGCCGACCTTGAGCTCGGCGTCTTCGCCGATCACCGCGCCCAGGCGCGAAATCGCATCGCCCGGGGCGTGAATGTAGGGAACGCGCGCCGGAATGGTGTCGAGCGTCGTCTTCAACAAATGCGGCAGGCTCAAAAGCGTGGACTGAATGTCGGATGGAGGCTGCGGGCCAGGAGATAGTTGGAGCCAGGGCATGCTGTGCGCGACCAGCGATTGCAAAGCGGGCGGAAGCAAGAACACGAGGCTTGCGCCGCGCTCTCGCAAGACTGGCAAGTAGCGGCAGAATTGAAGCGTATCCCCGAAGCCCTGCTCGGCATGGATCAGGAGATGCTTGCCCCTCGGGTCATCCCCATTCCAGGGCGCCAGCAGGCGGGGTCGCGCCGCGGCATCTTTCGAGCGCCAGCGCCATTCATACCGGGCAAAACCTTCCAGAAAATTGCCGCGCCGAAGCTCGCTCAGCGCCAAATTCGTGTGGGCGTCCGCGTGACGGGGGTTCAAGGCGAGCGCGTGTTTCCAATCGATTTCAGCCTCGTGAAAGCGGCACATATTGTAGAGCGTGATTCCGCGGCTGCAAAAAGCATCCGGAAAGTTGGGATCGAGTCGAATGGCCTCGCTTTTGGCTTCGAGCGCTTGGGGAAATTGGCGCAAGGCGTCGAACACATTGCCGAGATTGAAATGGGCCATTGCGTAATCGGGCGCGATGGCGATCGCGCGGCGCAAATCAAGCATCGCCTCTTCATGCCGACCGAGTTCGGCGTTGGTGCTTCCAAGCGACATGAGAGCCCTTGGCGATTGCGGCTCGAGAATGAGTGCTTGCCTATTGGCTGCGAGCGCCTCATCGAGCCGTTTCGCACGGCGGCACAGCTCGGCCAGATTGTAGAGCAATAATGGGTTTCGCGGATCGAGAGCGATGGCCCGTCGCGTGAGTTCAATGGCGCCCGCGAGATCGCCTTCATCATGCGCGATGAGCGCCTGAAGTTGGAGCGCGGTTGGATGATCCGGCTTCGCCTTGAGCATCTCACGGCAAAGCTCCCCGGCTCGCGCAAGGCGGCCGGCCTTGCGATGGCTCTCGGCAATGGCGAGGACATCGGACAACGAATCGGCTCGGCCTGTCATCTTCGTGAGCTTCGCCTTTATCGAGCGCGCGAGCGCCAATCCGGCGCGAACCTGACCGAGCGTCGTGAATTCAGATCGGAACAGTCGCCAGAATTTAGCTAAAAAGCCCGATTATGAATAGGCTAATTCGCGCCAATGCGTCCTAGCAATCGAAAGACAGGTCCGATATTCGACGTCCAGAGCGTCCGGGAAGAGTAGGGCTCGTTGGGTCAAGCGTCCTTCGCCTACCCTTCCTTCTGGACGTTCCAGAAGATGGCGAAACCGTTCGGCACGCCTGAGAGGCGTGTGTTGAAGGCGGTCGCCTGCAGATATTGGCCGAGCGGAACATAGGGGACGTCGGTAAAAACCTCCTGCTGCAGCTCCGCGGCGATTTTCTGCTGCGCTTGCTGATCGGGAGCGGCGAACCATCGGTTGCGCAGCTCCTCGATTTTCGGGTCATTCGGCCAGCCGAACCAGGCATTGTCGCCATTGGCGCGAAGCGAAAGGTGGCCTGCGGGGTTGAGCATGTCGGAGCCGGCCCAGGCGGTGAAGAAGACGTTCCAACCCCCCTGGTCCACGGGCTTGCGGCTCGCGCGGCGTTGCACGACCGTGCCCCAATCGGTCGCGATATAATCGACGTTCATGCCGGCCTGTTGCAGCGTGTCGGCGCCGACATCCGACATCGCCTTGAGCACGGGAAAGTCGGTCGCGGCGAGCAGCACGACTTTCTCTCCATTGTAGCCTGCGGCCTTGAGCGCCTCCTTCACCTTCGCCATGTCGCGAGGGGTATTGAGCGCCTGCATGCCCGCATCGTTCGCCATGGGCGTGCCGGGCGTGAAGACGCCGACGCCGGTCCGCCACATCGATTTGTCGTCACCGGCGACCGCGGTCATGAAATCGGCCTGATTGACGGCGCCGATCATCGCCTGGCGGATCTTCTCATTGTTGAAGGGAGCCACGAGATGGTTCATCCGCATGATCGCGATTTGCCCCGTCGGGTCCTGCACCACGACCTTGAGCTTCTTGTCCTTGCGCAGCAAAGAGAGAAGATCCGAAAGCGCGTAATCCCACCAATCCTGCTCGCCAGATTGCAGGCTTGCCGCGGCGGTCGCCGGGTCGGGCGTCGTGGTCCAGACGACGCGTTCGACATAAACCACCTTCGGCCCCGCCGTCCAGTCGGCGGTGCCGGTGCGGATCGGGACGTAGTCGTTGAATTTCGTGTAGACGGCGCGTGCGCCCGGAACGCGCTCATCCGCCTTGAAACGAAACGGTCCGCTGCCGATCATCTCGGTGATCTGCGTGCCCGGATCGGTCTTCGCGAGCCGTTCGGGCAGCATTGCCGGCATATAGGTCGAGGATTTGCCGAGCGCCGCCGGAAGCAACGGGAAGGGGGCTTTGAGGCGGAAGCGGATCGTCCTGTCGTCTGGAGCCGATAGTTCGTCGGTTGTCGCGAGCAACGCCTGGCCGAAAGCGTCCTTGGCGCCCCAACGGCGAATGCTCGCCACGCAATCGCGCGCGAGCACCTTCTCACCATCGTGCCATTTGAGGCCGTCCCGAAGCGTGAGTTTCCACTCCTTCGCGTCGTTCTCGGTTACGTGGCCCTCGACCATTTGTCCCGATGGCCGATAGTTGCCATCCGTGCCGTACAGCGTGTCGAACACCATGAAGCCGTGATTGCGTGTCACATAGGCCGTGGTCCAATGCGGATCGAGAACGACAAGATCGGCCTGGGGAATGAATTTGAGTTCCGCGCCGGCGGTTTGCGCGCGGGCAACAAACGGGAATGCAAGACTGGCGGCCGAGGCGGCAAGGAAGCTGCGGCGTTTCATCATCATCCTCCTGTCGGCATTCGAGGGGCTCGGCAAAGGCGGGCGCCGGCCAGGAGATATTATAATCGCAAGCCGATCGCGATCGCCAAGCCAGGACAGCCGAAAAAGATGATCCAAGAGAGGAGCGCGACGAAACCGGCGAGGGCCATCGCGAGCGGGACGCCACGCGAAACTCTGCTGAGCTCATGGCGAAACGCTCAGGCCTTGCTCTCCAAAAGGCGTTCGATCTCCGCCTTCAGTTGCGACTGCCGGTATGGCTTTGACAGGCGCGGCAAGACACTTCTCTGCGAAGCCGGCAAATCCGCGTAACCCGTCACCAGAAGCACGGGCATCGACGGATGCTTGCGGCGCACGAGCTTTGCGAGCTCCATCCCGGTCATTCCGGGCATGGCCTGGTCCGTCATCATCATGTCGACGCTGCGGCCCCCTTCGAGAATCTCGAGGGCACGCTTGCCTGAGTTCGCCTCGACGACCGTGTGCCCGAGATCCTCGAGCATGTCGACCGTGCTCATCGCGATCAGCGGATCGTCCTCGACGACGAGAATGGTCGCCTTGCGGCTTTCTCGGAGCTCGTCGATTTGCGGGACCTCTATGGTCGATTGCGTAGCGGCGATCGGCAACCACAAGGTCGCGGTCGTGCCCTTGCCCACCTTGCTTGAAAGCTCGAGCAATCCGCCGAGCTGCACGGCAAGGCCGTGCACCATGGACAAGCCAAGTCCGGTTCCCTTGCCGGGAGGCTTTGTCGAGAAAAAGGGTTCGATCGCGCGCTTGAGCGTCGCGGCGTCCATGCCCCAGCCCGTGTCCGCGACCGAAAGGCGAAGATAGGCCTTTGCACTCAACCCGGCTCGCTTTCCGTCTTCCTCCTTCTCCACGCTGATCCTGATCTCGCCGCCATCCGGCATGGCGTCGCGCGCATTGATCACGAGGTTCAGGATCGCAAGCTCGATTTGATTGGCATCGACCTGGGCGGGAGGGAGGCCGGGCGGCGCCACGATGGTCAATGCGATTTGCGGCCCGAGCGTGCGTTCGAGGAGTTCGCGAACTCCCACGAGAAGCGTCACGAGATCGGCCGAGCTCGTCTTCAGTTCCTGTTGGCGCGAGAAAGCGAGCATGCGCTGCGTGAGGGAGGCGCCGCGGCGCGCACCTTGCATGGCTCCATCGATCAGGCGCTGCGTGCGCGGGTCATCCGGCAATCGCTTGCGAAGAAGCTCCAGATTCCCGGAGATCGCCATCAGAAGGTTGTTGAAATCATGCGCCACTCCCCCCGTGAGCTGCCCCACGACCTCCATCTTCTGCGCTTGAAGAAGCTGCTCCTGCGTCCTTTCGCGGGTCGCCACCTCGGCAAGCAATTCCGTGGTGCGGGCCGCGACCCGCTCCTCGAGCGTGCGCGTCAGTTCGGCAAGTGCCGAGCGTTCGATCTCGAGCTCGCGAAGGAGCCGTTCGCGCTCCAACTCCGCGGTTTTCCGGGCGGTAATGTCGGCTGACACTCCGACGAGCCGATCGATTCTTCCAAGGCCGTCCTCGAGTGTGCGCGCGCGCATCTCGACCCAATGTACGCTTCCGTCAAGCCAGACATTGCGATGCTCGACCGCGTAGGCGCCGCCGCTGCGGAAAGTTTTTGCAAGGGCGGCCTCGACGCGCGGCACGTCCTCGGCAAAAAGGGAAGAGACAAGCTCCTCGTATGAGAAGTTCTCTTGATCGTTTCGACCGAAATGCGCGCGGCAGGTTTCCGAGGCTTCGAGCACCATGCCTTCGACCTTCAGGGTCCAGGAACCGAGTTCACCGGCTTCGAGCGCGTTTTGCAGCCGCTGTTCCCCTTCGCTGAGCTTTTCGAGTTGCGCTCGGGCCTCATATTGGCGCCGCCTCCCGCGAATGGCGGTCCGCGCGACGCTGACGAGTGTCATTGGATGGAATGGCCTTTCGAGAAAAGTCACGTTGCCGAGCATTCTTGCGAGCTTCGACGCGATGGGGTTGCGCTCGGGACCGCCACCGCGGTGGGTCAAGAGTATGATGGGGAAGTCGGACCAAGTGGGTTGGCTCGCGAGAAATTTGGCTAGTGGCCTCGGGTCCTCGTCGCGTATGGCTTCATCCGCGATGAGCGCCATGCCGGCACCCTTGTCGATTTCCTCGAGCAATGTCACGAGATCGACGCTCACGGCGGTCGGCATTCCGGCCTGTGCCAGGATCGCTGCAGCGATCTGTGCATCTCGTCCCATCGGCGCCAGGATCAGCGCGCGCTCGGAAAGTGGGCCCGCCTCGATCACTTATCTTGGCCCCGCGAAGGCGCCTTGTCTCCGGTGAAGATAGGCACGCCTCGCAAGACGCCCTGAAAAGCCGAAAGGGGCTCGCCCAAGGTCAGGCCTCTTTTGCCAATGTGATATTCACGCAAGGTTGCTTCATGGGAACCGGATCGTTTTTTAATGACGGAAATGGCGCGGCGAACTTCGCCCATGGCCTCGAAATACCGAAGCAGGATCACTGTGTCGGCTAGATAGCTCACATCGACGGGCGACTGCGTGTTCTCGACGAGCCCGTGCTGCGCCACGGTCATGATTGTCGATGCGCCCTGACGGTTCAGGAACTGCAGCAACTCGTGCATGTGCAGGATGAGCGCGTTCTCCTCCGGCATCGCGGCTTGGTAGCCGTTGAGGCTGTCAATGATGACGCTGTTCACGCCATGGGAGGTGATGCTCTCGCGAACCCGCTGCGAGAACTCGCCAGGCGAGAGCTCGGAGGCATCGATCTGATGAAGGAGCAAACTGCCGCGTTTTTGCAGATCCTCGAGATCCATGCCGATCGGCTTCATCCGATGACAAAGAAGGCCGAGCTCCTCATCGAAGACGAAAACCGCCGCCCTTTCGCCACGCCGGATCGCGGCCATGGCGAAGGTGAGGGCGATGAGCGATTTTCCGGTCCCGGCAGGCCCGAGAACCAAGGTGCTCGACCCTGAATCGATGCCGCCCCCGAGAAGGGCATCGAATTCGGTAATGCCGGTCGAGAGCGGAGTGCGAGTGAACGCCTTGCGATATTCGGCCGCGACGAGGCGCGGGAAGATCGTGATCCCCCCAGTGTCGATGACGAAATCATGATAGCCGCCCCGATATTTCTGGCCTCGATATTTGAGCACCCGCAAGCGGCGCCTCTCGGGCCCATATTCCGGTGCGAGCTCCTCGAGCCGCACGACGCCGTGCGCAATGCTGTACACGGTCTTGTCCGCCTCTTCGGCCGTGAGATCGTCCAACAGCAGCACCGTCGCGCCGCTCCGGGAGAAGAAATGCTTGAGCGCGAGGATTTGGCGCCGGTAGCGCAGCGAGCTCTGCGCCAGGAGACGGATTTCGGAAAGGCTGTCGAGCACCACGCGCGAGGGTCGAATTCGTTGAATCGTGTCGAAAATCTGCTTCGTGGTTTCGCCGAGCTCGAGATCCGAAGAATAGAGGAGGCTTTGTTGGTGCTCCTGATCCAAAAGGCTCTCGGGGGGGAGGAGCTCGTAAATTTCGATATTGTCGCCGAGCGTCCAATGGTGCGAGGCCGCTCCCTGTCGTAGTTCCTCGGCGGTCTCGGAAAGGGCCATGTAAAGGCACCGCTCGTTCTCTTTTGCACCCGCGAGGAGAAAATGAAGCGCCAAGGTCGTCTTGCCGGTGCCGGGCACGCCCTCGAGCAGATAGACATGTCCGCGCGAGAAGCCACCTGCCAGGACTTCATCAAAGCCCCAAACACCCGTCCCGGCTTTTCCCTTCTCGCCCGACATTAAATCCCTCCGACTGAAGTGACCCGCGTCACGAGGTGGCGCTTCGTTAAGCTCCGCCCTCCCACCGGTGAGGCCCGGAAAGGCGAAAGTCAAAAGTCCAAACTCCCATTCGCCCAGTATGTTTCAATTTCGAGGCACAAGAGACGAGGTTCCCCGTGCGGACCTCAGATCGACCTGCCCTTCGGTTTCGTGTCTCTTACAAAAACCCCGTCATCGGCACCGGGTTGTGATCGATGCCGCAGGGATATTTGCGGAGATGGCCCATACCCTAATGCCTTGAGGAGCGTACCGCCCATGTCATGCCCGCCGAGGTGCGACGAAGTCGCGCCTCGGGAAGGGCACCCAGTAAACGGTGGGTGAAAATGGAGACACTTTCCCGCGCATTCCTGCGGAGCGCTCGGCCGGGAATGACGCATTTTTAGCGTTCCGCATGGCAGTCTTGAAGTTTTCCTTCGTGGCCCAGCGAGTAAGGGGTAATGGATCGCACAAAATGACTTTATCGGACAACAAAAGGCGGAAAGATTTTGCGATCTTGTGGGAAGACCGAATGCGATCGTAGGTAATCTGGAAAAGATCGTGACGGGTATACCTATAAAGGCAAAAGAAATCGGGTGACATCTCACGTAAAAACCAGGACGATATTGCGAGAAACGAATCGATCGAGACCAAATCCGAGCCGGCGAGGCGATCATGTGCAGGGTCACGGAATTCGGCATCATCGCTGTTTTTCAAAGCCGAGACGGTCGCCTCACGGTGCAGCCGCGTATGTTCTTTCCGACTGAGGAAGACGCCTTGCGCGCCGCGGAGATCTTCGCCGATGTGCTCGGAGGCGCGGTCGCGTTTACGCGAGTGGTGGACCGGGAAAGGGACACCGCGGAGGATGGCGTGATCATCGCGAAATTCGGGGTCATGGCCGAAGGCGCACGCGAAGATGTCACAACGGAACGAGAAGAAGCTTCGCGATCTTCATCGCCCGACAACCCCGTTCCGCCGCTGCGGGAAAGCCCAGGGCGTTACATCGTGACGTTTTTCGAGGCGCAGCTTCGCCTTTGCGCTCTCGCTCGAATGGCGCGCCGGGAGGGCTCGTCCGGTTTCACGCGAATGCGAGATGAGGAGCACGAACCGACATTTCAGAGCGCCGAGACGCTCGAAGAGGGAAATGGGACCGGTCGAGGATCGTCGGTCCCCGAAAACGTAGAGCTGCTCGCGGCACAGGCGCGAAGGCTTCACGAACTCGACGCAGCCAGTTGCGACTCACGCTGGTTCACGAAGATGACCGGCGCGTGGGCATTCACGCTTGCGGCAACAGATGCCGAGGCCGCATGGAGCGGCGCGCTCGCTTGCGCCACCGAAGCGGATGAAGAAGCCTTTTTCAACCGTGTCCTCGCGCCATGGATAGCTCACCGATTCAGGCAAGCCGACACGAACGCGCAAAGGCCAGAGCTCGCCGATTTGATGGCCGCACCGCCCGAGCAGAGGCCGCGATTGCCCGCATCGGCATCCGCGTGCGGGTAAGAGCGGCGATCGAAGACACACCGGCCCTCATGGATGGGGTCCGTCCACGTCTTCTCGGCGCGATCCGAGCAAAAGAAAAGACGCTGCCCGCCGACCGGATGGCTTGCCGGGGCCCTGTTTTCAGGCGGCTTGCCGGGGCGCGGCTTTCATGGGGCGAGAGGGTGAAGGAACCGTTGTCGTCTGGCGCTCCCCACGATCGGCTCGCGTTTTCCCGAACAGCTCTTTCATGATGTGGGAGAGCGCGTCGAGATCGACCGCGAACGCGTCGATGAAGTGACGCCAGATGGCAAGCTCCGTGTAGCCGGCCTCGCGCAGCAATTTGACCGCCTTCGCGATTCGGACGGGATCGGTGAGCCGCCTGCGCAGCCCGTCCTCCTCTTCGGGAATCAACGATAGGTGTTCCATGGAGCCTCGAGGCTGAGAGGTTGATGAGACGAACGCAACCTACTCGAACACGACGAATCAAAAGCAATAATCTAATTAGATATGAGCGTTGGACGCAGCGTCAACAACTAAATAAATAAAACGCAAGTGTCGATGCAATCGAGGAGTGGAAACGGCGCTTGAACGTCAAGGCCTCGCTCGTGGGGCGGCCCGCCCGGAACGTGAAGGTTTCTCGGCGGATGCGCGCCGCCGGTGGCGCGAGAGCGCGCCGTCCGAGAGCATCTCGAAACGGAGCGCTCCCGCGACAGGCGCAGCCTCGACGAGGCGCACGGTGACGGGATCGCCGAGGCGAAAGCTCGCCCCACTGCGGTCCCCCACCAGGGCGTGCTCGGCCTGCTTGAAGCGAAAATATTCGCCACCGAGCGTCGCTGCCGGAATGAAACCGGAGGCACCGGTCTCCGTGAGCGAGACGAAGATGCCAGCCCGCGTGACGCCGTTGATGCGCGCGTCGAAAACCGTGCCGATCTCATCCGCAAGATGCGCGGCTATCAGGCGATCGACCGTGTCACGCTCGGCTGCCATGGCGCGCCGCTCGGCGGCCGAGATCTGGGCGCCGATCTCGGCGAGCGCGGCAACCGTGGTCGAGGGCGAGAGCCCATCCTTGCCGAGATGCAGCGCGCGAATGAGTCCGCGATGCACGATGAGGTCGGCATAGCGCCTGATGGGCGAGGTGAAATGCGCGTAGCGGCGAAGGTGCAAGCCGAAATGGCCGTAATTCTCCGGCGCATATTCGGCTTGCGCCTGCGTGCGGAGCACCACCTCGTTTATAAAGGCCTGATGCGGCGTGCCCTCCACCCGCTTGATGATCGTGTTGAACAGGGCAGGCCGCAAAGCCCCCTGTTTCGGCAATTTGATGCCGATCGAGGCGAGAACCTCGCGCAGGCCCTCGAGCTTCTCGGCCGAAGGTTCGTCATGCACGCGATAGAGCAAGGGGATGTGGGCACGCTCGAGCGTTTCGGCCGCGCACACATTGGCGAGGATCATGAATTCCTCGATCAGGCGATGCGCCTCGAGCCGCGGCGGCACGACGACGCGATCGAGCGTACCGTCGGGGTTGAGGATGAGCTTGCGTTCGGGAAGATCGAGATCGAGCGGCTGGCGCTCGGTGCGCGCCTTCTTCAAGGCCTTATGGGCGGCGTAAAGGGGGGCGATGACGTCGGCAAGGAGCGGGCGCGTCACATTGTCGGGTGTGCCGTCCATCGCGGCTTGTGCTTGGGAATAGGCAAGCTTTGCAGCCGAGCGCATCATCACGCGCCGGAAGCCATGGCGCAGCTTGCGGCCCTCGGCGTCGATGACGGCCTCGAGCGCGAGCGCGGGACGATCCTCATGCGGGAGAAGCGAGCACAGATCGTTTGAAATCCGCTCGGGCAGCATCGGCACGACGCGATCGGGAAAATACACCGAGTTGCCGCGCTCGAGCGCCTCCCGATCAAGCGCGGAGCCTTGTGGCACATAGGCCGCAACGTCCGCGATTGCGATCGAAAGGACGAAGCCTCCCGGATTGCGCGGATCCTCGTCGGCGCGGGCATGCACGGCGTCGTCATGGTCCTTGGCGTCGGGCGGGTCGATGGTGACGAGAGGAAGCGAGCGCCAATCCTCGCGGCCTTCCATGCCGGCGGGGCGCATGCGGCTCGCTTCGGCAAGTGCCGCGGATGAGAAGATGTGCGGGATCGCATGCGCATAGAGCGCGATCAAGCTCACCGCCTTCTCACTGCCGAGCGAGCCCAACCGTTCGCGCACTTTCGCCAATGCAAGGCCATGAGCGCGCGCAAGGCCTCGCCGGCCATCTCGGTTTTCGAGAGGCGCGACGGCCACGAGATCGCCGTCACGTGCCTCGCCGAGATCGGCCTCGGCGATGGCGATTTCTCGCCCTTGCGCCCGTTTGTCGATCGGGACGAGGCGCGCCGATCCATCCTTCTGCATGCGCAAGATGCCAAGCGTGCGAAGCCTCTCTTGCGGGAGCACCTTGATGACGCGTCCGACATAGGGGAAGTCCCGCTCGGCGCGACTTTTCTCGATGTGCAAGAGCACGTTGTCGCGTGCACCTGGCGCGGTTTCTCCCGGTTTCGCGCGTCGCGGAAGATGAACGAGAATGCGCGGCGCTGCCCCTTGCGTCTCCACGTCCCAATCCGTGGGCGTGGCGAAGAGGTCACCATCGCGCGTCGTGCCGGAGATCACCGCGACGAGGGTTGCCGGCAAGGAGCCGGCGCCAGAGATGGCTTTGCGGCGCCGGTCGAGCAAGCCTTGCGCTTCCATCTCCTTGAGAAGCGCCTTCAACGCGACGCGGTCTGAGCCCTTGACCGCGAAGGCCCGCGCGATCTCGCGCTTACCGATCTTCGCACCACGGCCGCTCTCGCGCTCGAGAAAGGCGAGAATATCGTCGCGGGAGGGCAAAGGGGAGGTCGCGTGCGCTCGTGATCTCTTAGGCAAGCAGTCTCCCATATGAGAGCGGGTCAGGCCTTCTCGCATGCCCGAGCCGCAAAGGCCATGGCTTTCGCCTGTCGCGTTCGCGCGGCTGGAACTTCGATGCGAAATGGCAGCGAACGGGACGAGGCATTGCCTCGGCCGCGCTAAAGATTGCGCAGACCCGTCTAGAAGCTCACGTCGAGCTGGGCCTTCACGGCGTTGTCGAAGCCCCGCTCACCGTATTGACCGGAGTACCAGATGCCGAGCTTGGCGGCCGAGGTCACCGCGTAATCCAAGCCTGCTTCGACAAGGAGGGCGTTGCGATCGATCGGCACGCCGGACACGCTGAAGCTCTGCGAAGCGTTTTGGAAGGCAAGGACCACCGAGGGCACGACGTCGCCATAGGCGCGCCGCCACCCGAGGAGCGCATGAGCGGTGAGCGGCACGGGTGCATCGATGTTGCTTTGGAGGCGCAATCCCAACGTCGAGGTCGCAAGGTCGAAATTGCGCGCGAGGCCCGTGAGGGCCGCCGGTCCGCCGATCTCGTTGAAGCCGTTGAGGTGGATGTTGATCGCGGCCGCGCCGACGAAAGGCTCGAGGGTGGCATGCGAGACGCTGAAACTGCCGAAGCTCACGCCCGGAAGGTTCAGCCGATATCCCGCTTCGCCGAAGCCTTGCGCCGTCGTGCCGCCGCTGTTCGAAGATTCGGCGTCGAAGAATCCGGGGAAGACGACCGAGCGGCTCGTCGACAAGCTGTTCGAGCCGTAGATCGCCCCGGCGCGCACATGCACTGCGCCGTAGCTCGCGCCCGCATAGATGGCGCCGAACACGTTCTCGAAATCCGCCGAAGAGAGGCGCTGGTCGACATGGACCGTATCGTTGGTGTAGCCACCGGCCGCGCCCAAGCGCCATTCGCTTCCGGCAAAACCAATGGCCGAGACATCCCCGCCGATGATGAAGCCGCCGATCGAGCGATCGAAGGACGCGGCATTGCCGTCGCCCTTGCCGCGCCCCCAATCGCCAAAACCCTGGCCCCAAAGATCGAAAAGCCGAGGCTGGTACATGCGAACCTCGATGGGCGCGACGGGCTGACCCTTGCGGGTCGGAAGGTCGGACGCGTAAGCCGCCGTCATCGTGGAGGCGACGCCGAGAAGCGGCGTCGCGAGCGGCTGGCTCAAGCGGTCGAGGATCGCCTCGCGCGGCAACCGATCGTCCTCGAAGGCCGCCGAGACGGCGGTTGCGTGGATCTCGCCGGAGAGCGCGTCGAAGGCCTGACGCGCGCCGGCGGCGCTTTGGCCGATCACGGCGTTGAAGAGCGGCCCCGAGCCGAGCGCCTGCACGGCGGCCGCGGTCGCCTTCTGGCCGGGCGTGGCGGCCACCGAAGGAAAAGCCGGTGGTGGCGGCGCGCCACCAGGAAGAAGAAAGCTCAAGAAGACATCGTTCGCGTCCTCGCTGAGCACCGGCGTCAGGAAGGCGAGATTCGTGCTCGCCGTGACCTGCGCGAAGGCGCCCGTCACGCCCCCACTCGCCGTCAAAAGCGTGAAGCGGCTTGCCGCCGTGATGCCCGTTCCGGCGAGCACTTGCACGGTGCCGCCCGTCAGGGTCGCCGTGCCGGTGACGAGGAGCTTGTCGTTTTGGCCCGCGCCATTGATGTTGACGAGGAAGATCGAGCCCGCTGCGAAGCTCGCATTGCCCGTCACATTGAGGGTGGTGAAGGGCGCGAGCGCTCCGGGCGCCACCGTGCCGCCTGCTTGGGCCACCAGGCCGCCCAGCGTTCCGGAGCCCGCGACCGTGCCGCCGTTCGACACGGTCGTGATCGAATTTGCGATCGAGCCTGTCACGCCGAGCGTGCCGGCGGTGACGGTGGTCGGACCCGTATAGGTGTCGACCGCGGAAAGTACGAGCGTGCCGGGGCCATTGAGCGTAATGCCGCCACTGCCGCCGCTCCCGAGGTTCAAGCTCTGAGCGCTGCTGAGCGCGAACGTATTGGGCGCTTTAGTCGTCTGAGTCGTCGCGAGGGTGCTGCCGTTCTGATCCGTGATGACATCGGCGACCATCTGCACCTGTCCCGCGCCCGGCTGGAAGACGATGGTGCTGTTGCCTTGCAAGAAGATGCCGCTGCCAAAAGCGGAGCCATTGCCGGCGCCGGCACTACCGCCCGTCCCTCCGACAACCGAGTTTCCGTTGACCGAGAGATTGCCTGCAAGCGTCAGCGTGCCGCCTTGCTGCACGAAGATCGCGCCACCCGCCCCCAGTCCGCCGCCGCCTCCTTCTCCGCCGGCTCCATCTCCTGCGCCCGCGCCGAAGCCACCGCTGCCGGCGGCGTTTTTGCCGGCACCGCCGCCGCCGCCGAACCCGCCATCGCCGCCACCTCTCGCTTCGTTTCGGCCGCCTGGAGCGCCCCCACCCCCTCCGAAACCGCCACTGCCGGCGGCGAGTGGGTTGGCCAAATTGAACGTTTTGACACCCGCAAGCGTCTTCAAATTTCCGGGGCGTAAGCCCGCGTCACCGCCATTGCCTACGCCGGCCCCTCCGCCTCCACCACCACCGAAGCCACCGGCGCCGCCATCCGTGCCGCTCGACAGCGTTGCGCCAGCTCCGCCGCCGCCGCCTCCAGATGTTCCGCTGGGGCCGCCCGGACCACCTCCACCGTTGCTGCCGGCGCTCGTAACGCCGCTGTTTTGTCCCGTCAGGTTTCCGTTTCCACCCGGATTCCCTCCGCCTCCACCTATGCCGGGATTGCCGACGCCTCCACCACCGCCGCCGGCGGAGCCACCGGCACCGCCCAACCCCCCGCCTCCACCCCCGCCTCTGACAGCCGAGGGCGCGCCGCCATTTCCGCCTTGCGCCACATTGTTGAGCAGCGAGACGTTGCTCACGGTCACATTGGCCTGGGCGCCGATGAACAAGGCACCTCCGAGGCCCGCTCCGCCGCCGGCGCTGTTGCCGCCGGCGCCGCCTTGCGCGGTCACCTGGCTGATCGTGAGATTATTGATCGCGACCGTGCCCGAGAAGACGAAAAGCGCACTATTGCCGTTGGCGGTGCTGTTCGCCCCCGAAAGCGTGAAGTTGTTGCCGTTGACCGTGATGCTTTGCGTGATCGCCGGCAGATCACTCGCCGTCGAAATGTTGGCGGTGAAGCTGATCGAGTCCCCCGCGACCGCATTGGTGAGTGCGGCGCGCAAGCTGGCGTCGCTGTTCACGGTGAAATCCATTGCTAAAGCGGGGGACGCCGCTATGAGCGCTATCCCCGTGGCCGAGAGCCACAGCGTGCGGCAGCGCCCGCGGACGGAGGAAAAAAGCGCTGTCGAGGGCGTGTCGGCAAAAAGCCGCGCGCTCTTGCGCGCGTACCCGTCCCACTCCCTACGCTTCGTCCCCCAGCCCAAACAAGACATTCGTGCCCCTTAAGCGCTACGGTTTATCCCTGCTTGGCCGAAGCCCTGATGACGGGCCTTGCCTTCGCGCTTTTCTGAGTTGCAAGGCAGTGTCTGAAGTCCAATCGCAGGATTGGACCAAGACAGCCTTCATTAACATCGCTGACGCCGTGCCGCGATTTTTCGCGACTTCGGATCATCAAGCGGCGAGCATCCAATTGGACGCTAACTAGATATTTAGCATGATTCCTGAAATTTGTCTTAAGACACTTTGCGAAGGTGCAAAGCCGTGGGGACGGATTAGGCGTGAAGGGGTTGACTTCAGGCAAAAACACCGTGCCCGAAAGTTACAAATGATCTGGCAAAGGTCAGATCATTAGCCCTTTCGCGTCCTCTTCGCGGGTGCCGTCTTAGAGACGATGTTCTTCGACGGTCTCTTTTTGGGCTTTAAGCTTTTTGTGCTGGCGGCGCCTTTGGGCGGAGCGCGCCGGCCCCTCGCCCGGCGTGATCCCCCGCCGGCTGCTTTTTTTGTCTCGAGAAGCGCGAGCGCCTCGTCGAGGCCGATGCTGTCGGGATCGAGCCCCTTCGGCAAAGTTGCGTTGAGCTTTCCGTGATTGACGTAAGGCCCGAAACGTCCCGGACGCACCGTGACCGGACCACCTTCGGGATGCTCGCCGAGCTGCCGGCCCGCCGGCGCACCGCCGCCGAAGCGGCCGCGGCCCGGGCCGCCGGTTTCGCGCGCGATGATGAGGTCGATCGCGCGATTGGCGCCGATCTCCAAGACATCGTCGGATTTCTCGAGGTTTGCGAATGTCCGGCCGTGCTGCACGTAAGGTCCGTAGCGCCCGATGCCGGCGAGGATCGGCTCGCCACTCTCCGGGTGCTTTGCGACTTCGCGCGGCAAGGAGAGAAGCCTCATCGCTTTTTCGAGGTCGACGGCGGCAGGGTCCAGCCCTTTCGGAACGCTCACGCGCTTTGGCTTTTCGCCATCGCCGAGCTGCAGATAAAGGCCAAAGCGCCCATCGCGCAGCGTGATCTCGAGGCCGCTCGCAGCGTCCTTCCCGAGCACCTGCGCGCCATTCACGAGGCTCCCATTCTCCCCGTTCGCGCCCTTGCCGTTCATGGCGCCTGCGGCGGAGAGCTGGCGAGTGAACCGGCATTCCGGATAATTCGAGCAGCCGATGAACACGCCGAATTTGCCGAGCTTCAGCGACAAGTTTCCCGTGCCGCAAGAAGGGCAAGCGCGCGGATTTGCGCCGTCTCCTTTGACGGGAAAGATATGTGGACCGAGCGCTTCATTGAGCGCGTCGAGAACCTGCGTCGTGCGCAATTCCTTGGTCCCCGCGATCGCTGCGGAGAAATCCTTCCAGAAGCGACGCATCACCTCTTTCCACGCGATCTCGCTGTTCGAGATGCGGTCGAGGTCTTCCTCGAGCGAGGCGGTGAAGTCGTATTCGACGTAGCGCTTGAAGAAATTCTCGAGGAAGGCGGTGACGATGCGTCCCTTGTCGGCCGCAACGAGCCGCTTTTTCTCAAGCGTGACGTATTCGCGCTCCTGCAGCACGGCGAGGATCGAGGCGTAGGTCGAGGGGCGCCCGATGCCGAGCTCCTCCATTCGCTTGATCAGGCTTGCTTCCGAGAAGCGCGGCGGCGGCTCGGTGAAGTGCTGGTCGATGTCGATCCGCTCGCGCCTCAAGGCGTCGCCCACCTGCATCGGCGGGAGGCGGCGATTCTCCTCGTCCTCGGGCTCTTCGTCGCGCCCTTCCTGATAGAGCTTGAGAAAGCCGTCGAAAGTGATGACCTGGCCCGTCGCGCGCAAATCGAGCTTTCGCGCACCGGCCTGCGCCACGATGTCGACCGTGGTGCGTTCGATCGTCGCGCTCTCCATCTGGCTCGCGACGGAGCGGATCCAGATCAGCTCGTAAAGCCGCGCTTGCTCGGGCTCGAGCAGGCGCGCCATTTGTCTGGGGTGGCGAGAAGGATCGGTCGGACGTATCGCTTCATGGGCTTCCTGAGCGTTCTTCGCCTTGTTGGTGTAGCGGCGGGGCGCAGCGGGAAGATAAGGCTTGCCGTGCTCGGCCTCGATCATCCGCCTTATGCGGGCGATGGCTTCGGGTGCCATGTCGACGCCGTCGGTGCGCATATAGGTGATGAGCCCGACCGTTTCGCCATCGACGCTTACGCCTTCGTAAAGGCGCTGCGCGATGCGCATCGTCATCGCCGGCGAGAGCCCGAGCTTGCGCGAGGCTTCTTGTTGCAGGGTCGAGGTGGTGAAGGGCGGGAAGGGATGGCGCTTGCCGGGCTTTGCCTCGACTTCCGCGACGCTGAAGGTCGCGGCATCGAGCGCCGATTTGAAAGACTCGGCCTCGGCTGCCGTGCCTACGTCGAGCCGCGAGATCTTCTTGCCGTCGGCACCGACGAGACGAGCCTCGAAGGAGGCGCCAGGTGGCGTCTTCAACTGCGCCGCGATCGACCAATATTCGCGAGGCACGAAGCGCTCGATCTCGAGTTCGCGATCGCAGACGAGGCGAAGCGCGACGGATTGCACGCGCCCCGCCGAGCGCGCGCCGGGCAGCTTGCGCCAGAGCACGGGCGACAGGTTGAAGCCCACGAGATAGTCGAGGGCGCGCCGTGCGAGATAGGCATCGACGAGTGCCTGGTCGATGGCGCGCGGTTGTGACATCGCCTTGCTCACCGCGTCGGGAGTAATCGCGTTGAAGGTGACCCGCTCAACCGGCACGCCTTTCAAGGCGCGCCTCGCGCTCAAGGCTTCCACGATGTGCCAGGAGATGGCTTCCCCTTCGCGGTCCGGGTCGGTCGCGAGGATGAGGCCCTGCGCGCCTTTGACCGATTTGGCGATCTCGGAAACGTGCTTGGCGCCTCGCGCCTCCACCTCCCATTTCAAGGCAAAGTCATGCTCGGGATCGACCGAGCCGTCTTTCGGAGGCAGGTCGCGGACATGCCCGAACGAGGCGAGGACCTGGTATCCGCGCCCGAGATATTTGTTGATGGTCTTCGCCTTCGCAGGCGATTCGACGACGACGACTTTCATGATTTCCGTTCGGCAGGCGCGCTTGATGATGAGTCCACGTCCCAAGCCGCGGGCTCGCGAAGAGGGCGGAACATGGTGAGGTCGAAGAGCGAAGTCAATCGGCGCTCGGTGGAGAAGCCTTCCGCTCTCGGGCGCACCTTACACGCGCACGAGGTCGAGCCCGATGATGCCGATGAGGATGAGGTAGATCGCCACGATGTAGTTGAGAAGACGCGGCATCAACAGGATGACGACGCCAGCTATGATCGAGATGATCGGCGACAAATGTGTGTGGATGTTGATCATGGGTCATCCTTTGAGGAGAGAAGGGCGGCGAGGGTGAGAGGCGGTTCAACGCGGGAATCATTTCCCGGTTTCATAACCCAAATGCGATGAAGCTTCATCCGGTGGGTAGGGCTCGCGCGAGAAGCTCTCCACATTCGCTCGAGAGCTCGGCTGCGCCCACGACGAGGCTCGAGCGAGAAAGGCGCGTGCGCGCGAACGCCTCGACGATCGCGGGGGGTGCGCAGCGCGCCAGCGCCTCGACCGTAGCGAGCGTCGCAAAATCTTGCGTGACCGCGCGTGCCGAAGCCTCTGCGTCGCTCCTCGCGAGCCCGACTTCGATGCGCTGCTTTGTTGCCCTGACTCCGGGCAGCCCTTGCGTGTCGCGTACCAAATCGGTGAGCACGCCGTGCGCGGCATCCCTGTCGCGGCTCGCGGCACGCAAGACATCGAGCGCCATGATGTTGCCGCAGCCCTCCCAAATCGCGTTGACGGGTGCCTCGCGATAAAGACGAGGAAGCGGAGTCTCCTCGACATAGCCGTTGCCTCCGAGGCATTCCATTGCTTCGTAGAGAAAGGCCGGGGCGGCCTTGCAGACGACGAATTTGGCTGCGGGCGTCATGAGGCGCGCATACTGGGCCTCGGACGCATCCTCGCTTGCGCGATCGAAGGCGCGGGCCAGCCTCAAAACCAATGCCGCTGCACCTTCGACCGTGAGCGCGAGGTCGGCGAGGGTCGAGCGCATGGCCGGCTGATCGACGAGTTTCCTTTGGAAGACAATGCGGTGGCGTGCATGATGCATCGCAAGCGCCAGGCCCATGCGCATCAGCCCGGCCGAAGCGCTGATGCAATCCAATCGGGTGAGCTGGACCATCTCGATGATGGTCGCAACGCCGCGACCTTCTTCGCCGACGCGCCAGGCGAACGCCTTTACGAACTCCACTTCGGATGACGCATTCGAGCGGTTGCCGAGCTTGTCCTTGAGCCGCTGCAGGCGCAAGCCGTTGAGCGCGCCGTCGGGACGAAAGCGCGGCATGAGAAAACAGGTGAGGCCGCCGGCGGCTTGCGCCAGGACGAGAAAAGCATCGCACATCGGCGCCGAGAAGAACCATTTGTGTCCGGTGATCTCATACTCGTCCTTGGCGATGCGCTCGGCGCGAGTGGTGTTCGCGCGAACGTCGCTGCCGCCTTGCTTCTCCGTCATGCCCATGCCCAAGGTCACGCCTTGCTTCTCCCAAAACGGCCTGAAGGACGCGTCGTAAACGCGCGAGAAGATCAGCGGCATGAGCTTTTCGAGTTGGTCGGGCGCGGCCGCAAGCACGGCGATGCCCGCATGCGTCATGGTCACGGGACAGAGATGGCCCGCTTCCACACCGCTCGTGAGGTAGTGCAGGGCCGAGCGCGCCACATTCCCCTTGCCGTGAAGCTTGCCGGGCGGGGAAGCGAGTTTCGGCGCGTGGGCTTCGAAAGTCGATGAGGCAAGCCCGGCCGCGATGCTGGCGCGCATGAGCGCGTGGTAAGCGGGGTGGAACTCGACGAAATCCTGGCGCTCGCCACGCGCATCGAAGAGCTTGAGCTTGGGTGGGTTCTCGTTTGCGAGACGCGCGAGCTCGAGATTCTCGGCGCTGCCGAGAATTGGCCCGCGTGCGACGATTTTCTTCGCGTCACTCTCCTCGCCGAATGCCGCGAGAGCGCCGAGCATGGGCTTGTCGAGCGACGCGAGGTCGACGTCCACGAAGGCAGGCGTCTGATTGAAAACTTCGTGGGTCGCGAAGGCCTCGAGGGTCACGGGAGATCGCGCTTTCATCTGCGTCAAACAAGGGTCGCGCATGCGAGGTTGAGCCGAATCACGTTCGCCATCAAGGGCGCGTCGATTTGCGGTCGATCCTGGACCGGTGATCCATCGGGAAGGCGCGGCCGATGTAAAGTGCGACGATCAACCGAAAAAAAGTGTGCTCCAGAAGGACTGTGGATTTTCGACACCCGAGGCTGGCGCTGAGGCTCGCTTTCTCCTATGCAGCGCCTTTAATGAGTGGCCGACCCCTTTATCCCTATCGCCATCTCCTCGGCATCGAAGGCTTGTCGCGTTCCGATATCGAAGGGCTTTTGGACACGGCGCAAGATTACGTCGCGCTCTCGCGACAGGTCGAGAAGAAGGCGGCCACGTTGCGGGGGCGCACGCAGATCAATCTCTTCTTCGAGCCTTCGACGCGCACGCAATCTTCCTTCGAGATCGCCGGAAAAAGGCTCGGCGCCGATGTGATGAACATGTCGGTGTCCGCGTCCTCCGTGAAAAAGGGCGAGACGCTGCTCGACACGGCCGCGACATTGAACGCGATGCGCCCCGACATCATCATCGTGCGCCATCATGCGGCAGGAGCGGTCAATCTTTTGGCCCGAAAAGTCGATTGCTCGGTCGTGAACGCGGGCGATGGTGCTCACGAGCATCCGACACAAGCGCTCCTCGACGCCTTGACGATCCGCCGCGCCAAGGGACGGATCGAAGGGCTCGTGATAACGATTTGTGGCGACATCCTCCATTCGCGCGTGGCTCGCTCCAACATCATCTGCCTCTCGGCTCTGGGCGCCTTCGTGCGGCTCGTCGGCCCCTCGACGTTGCTGCCGGCGCAAGTCGAGCGTTTCGGCGTCGAGGTCGCGCGCGATATGCGCAGCGGTCTTGCGGGGGCCGACATCGTGATGATGTTGCGCCTTCAGCGAGAAAGAATGAGCGGCGCTTTCGTGCCCTCCGTGCGCGAATATTTCCGCTATTTTGGGCTCGATCGGGAAAAGCTCGCCTACGCGAAGCCGGATGCTCTCGTCATGCATCCGGGCCCGATGAACAGAGGCGTCGAGATCGCCTCCGATGTCGCCGACGGAGCGCAATCGCTTGTGCGCGAGCAAGTCGAGATGGGCGTCGCGGTGCGCATGGCCGTTCTCGAGGCGCTCGCGAGGCATCTGCCCAATGGGTGAGGAACGCGCAAGGCCAACGCCCGCATCCGACATGCTTTTGGCGAACGCCAGGCTGGTCGATCCCGTGGCGCAAAGGGAGCTTCCTGGCGGAGTGCTCGTCATGCGAGGCGTGATCGCCGATAGCGGCGCGCACTTGGCCAAACCTCCGGACAAGCCTCGCCAAGAGATCCGGGTCATCGATTGCCGAGGGCTCGTCGTCGCGCCGGGGCTCGTGGATCTTCAAGCGTTCCTCGGTGAACCGGGCGCGGAACACCGCGAGACGCTTGCCTCGGCGAGCCGCGCGGCCGCGGCGGGCGGCATCACCACGATGGTCTGCCGACCCGATACCGACCCCGTCATTGACGATCCCGCGATCGTGGACTTCGTCTTGCGCCGCGCCCGTGCCGCCTCGTCCTTGCGCATTGTACCTTGCGCCGCCCTGACCAGGGGACTCGCCGGAAAGGAGATGACGGAGATCGGGCTCCTCAAAGAGGCCGGCGCGGTTGCCTTCGGCGATGGCCACAAAAGCGTGATGGACGCTCAGCTCATGCGTCGCGCTCTCACCTACGCGCGCGATCGCGACGCGATCGTTTCGCATTTCACCGAGGACGCCAATCTTGCCGCCGAGGGCGTCATGAACGAGGGAGAGTTCGCCTCGCGGCTTGGACTTCCCGGCATTCCGAAGGTGGCCGAAACCTTGATGCTCATGCGCGATCTCGCGCTGGTTCGACTGACGGGGGCTCGCTATCACGCAAGCCTGATCACTTGCGCGGAATCGCTCGAAGCCATCCGCGCCGCGAAACAGGAAGGGCTTACCGTCACTTGCGGCGTGTCCATCAACCACCTCACGCTCAACGAAAGCGACGTCGCCGAGTATCGAACTTTCTTCAAGCTCTCTCCGCCCTTGCGCTCCGAGAGCGATCGCCAGGCCCTCGTCGCCGGACTTTCGGAGGGGGTGATCGATGCCATCGTCTCCGATCACGACCCGCAGGATGTCGAGACGAAGCGTCAGCCCTTCACCGAATCCGCGGATGGGGCGATCGGGCTGGAGACGATGCTCGCGGCGGCCCTGCGCCTCGTCCATTCAGGCGAGGTTTCCTTGCCGCGCCTCTTGGCCGCGTTGTCGAGCGGGCCCGCGGCCGCCTTTCGCCTGCCGGCCGCGAGCCTTGCGCGCGGTTCTCCTGCCGATCTCATCGTCTTCGATCCCGATGAGCCTTGGGTCGTCGATCCCGCCAACCTGGCCTCGGTGTGCAAGAACACGCCCTTTGACGAAGCGCGGCTCCAAGGGCGCGTGCTTGCGACATTCGTCGGCGGCGAACTCGTCCATGCGGTTGCAGATTCGCTGCCGGGGCTCTAACGCCGTCGCTGCGTGCACAGGCGGCTATTTCCGCACGACGCGCGCGCGGCGGGTGACGGGAAAACGGTTCCCATACCGGCCCGATCGTGCTGTAGACTGAGCGCGTGCGCGCGGTGGAACAAGGGCCCCTCGGACCGGGGTTTCTCATTGGACGCGCAATGTTGGTGCGAATACCGGCTCTGAGCGAGGGAGGGGGCAGTGGCGGGATTTATCGATGCGCCGGGATCCTGGACGGGAATAATCGCATCATTCGTCGTCGGTTACCTTTTGGGCTCAATTCCCTTCGGCGTCGTCCTCACCCGCTTGGCGGGAGGGCCGGATTTGCGCAGCATCGGCTCGGGCAATATCGGCGCGACGAACGTTTTGCGCACGGGCAATAAGGGGTTGGCGGCCGCGACGCTTATCGGGGACATCCTCAAGGGGACCGTGGCGGTGATCATCGGCGCCAATTTTGGGCCGGCAGCCGCGCTCGTTGCGGCTTGTGGCGCCTTTTTGGGTCATCTTCTGCCGGTCTGGCTCGGCTTCAAGGGAGGCAAGAGCGTCGCGACTTTCCTGGGTTGCCTCATCGGCGTTTTCTGGCCCGCCGCGCTCGTTTTCGCGATCGTCTGGCTCGCAGTGGCGTTCATCACGCGCTACTCCTCGCTCGCCTCTCTTCTCGCGAGTTTGGTCTCAGTCGGGGTGCTCGCGGCCTTTCAGCCTTTGAGCTCGGCGCTGGTCTTCGCGCTGCTCGGCGCGCTCTTATGGGTGAGGCACGCGGAAAATATCCAGCGCCTCCTCGCGGGTGAGGAAAGCCGCATCGGATCCCACTCGTGAGCTATTGGACGAAGGCCAGCTCTTTGGGAGATGACGAACGCCTCGCCTGGCTGCGTCTGATACGCTCGGAGGGCGTCGGCCCTCGAACTTTCCGTGGGCTCGTCGACCGGTTCGGAAGTCCCGTTGCCGCTCTCGACGCTTTGCCGCGCCTTCATCGCGAGGGAGGGCGCGCGCTTCACGTATGCACGCGTGAAGAGGCGCAGGCCGAGTTCGAGGCTTGCGCCAAGCAGGTCATTGTCTTCATCGCGATCACCGAGAAGTCCTATCCGCCGGCGCTCGCCGCGACGGCGGACGCGCCGCCCTTGATCGCGCTTCGCGGCGATCCGGCGGTTCTCGCTCGTCCCATGATCGGCATCGTCGGCTCGCGCAACGCCTCGGCGCTCGGTTTGCGTTTCGCGGAAAGGCTCGCGCGAGAGCTCGGCGAGGCCGGTTTCACGATCGTGTCGGGATTGGCGCGCGGCATCGATGCACGCGCACATGGCGCCTCGCTGGCTTCCGGAACGGTCGCGGTGCTCGCGGGAGGTCACGAGCACATCTACCCGAACGAGAACCGCCCTCTTCTGGAGCGCATCGTCGAGAACGGCGCGGCCTTGAGCGAAATGCCGCTCACCTGGGAGCCGCGCGGGCGGGACTTTCCTCGGCGCAACCGCATCGTCTCGGGCCTTTCGCATGGGGTGATCGTCATCGAGGCCGCGCGTGGATCGGGATCGTTGATCACCGCGCGTTTCGCCCTCGAACAAGGACGCGAAGTCTTCGCCGTGCCGGGCTCGCCGCTCGATCCGCGCGCCGAGGGGACAAACGATTTGATCCGACAAGGCGCGACGCTCGTCACTGCAAGCGAGCATGTGACCGAAGTGCTCGCGCCCATCCTCCAAGGGACACATCGGAGCTCGCCTGGGGGTTTCTTCGAGGGAAGCCGCGACACACAAGAACCGCTCTGGGAGGAACTCGACCTCTTCGCTCAGAGCGCGCCGATTCCAACCGCAAGCGTTCCGCACGCGGAATTTCGGTCGGTTCGCTCCGAAGCGCTCGCCAATCCTGATCGGAATAAAATTCACGAACAAGATCGCAAAACCCAGTTCATCGAGCGTGTTCTCGACGTGCTCGGCGCCTCTCCGACCGCGCTCGACGACATCGTGCGCGGCTGCGGCCTGCCCGCCAGCGCGGTGCGAGCGACCTTATTGGAGCTCGAGCTCGAAGGCCGCATAACCAGGACGGGCGGGGACCTCGTGCAGCTCTTGCGGTGATCCGTCGAGAAAGACGATGGTCGGTTCAGTGCGGGGCCGATGCCGCAAGCTGGTTTGGGACGGTCAAGAATGGCGACCTTGGCCATGCTCCAATTTGCGCGAGAGGGCGCGCGACTCCGTATGTGCCATTTGCAGGAAGTAGGCCAGGAGGCCGAGATCGCTTTTGCGCGCCATCGTCGAAAGCTCGGCTGAGATTTGCCCGATGTAATGGGCAATCTCTTGGGGGCTTGCATCGAAACGGCCGTGCTCACGTCGTGTGGCGGATCGCGCCTGCGCGTGAGCGATCAGCTCCTTGCGAGCCGAAGCGGAAGCATTCTCTTTTGCGAGCGCTCTCATAATCAATCTCGACTAGAAATTAGCCTGCGCGCGAGGATGTGTGGACGATGTCGATATCAGAATAATGCAAAGCCATTCGTGTATTTTTCGTTATAAATTGGAAAGCTTGCTCGAAGATTTCTCATGTGGCTTAGGCGTTTCTTGCCGATCTTTCGGCAACCTTGCCATACGAGGGCAGGAGAGGAGGCGAAGTCATGTCAAAACCTGTGCATGGGAGAGCAATAACCGGCATCCTCTTGGGATCGGCCTTGGCCGCCGCCGCGGTCCTGCAGCGGGCCCATGCTGAAACATCGCACGCGGTACAGGCGTTCGTCCTGGCGTCGCGCAACCCCTCATCCGGCCTCGGAGAATTTCATCCCCTGCATCGTCAGATGCGACACCAGCGGGTTGTCAGACGTCACTTTCGGGGGCCGCGCGTCATCGGTGTCGAAAACGGAGCTGCCGAGGTTCCGGTGCCCGTGCCGCTTCCTCAGTCCGACGAGGAAAACTTTTACCCGGTGGCACCTCCCTATGGCGGGTTCGGCTACAGGCCTTATCCGCCTCCGCCCTTGGTCGCTCCCCCACAGATCATCACCTTGCCCAATATGCATTCCGGCCCGCGCAAGCTTTCGCCTGCTCAGGCGACGGCTCATGCCCCGATCATTCATCGAAAGGTGGTCGAAATTCATCGCCGCACCACGAGGTACCGTGTCGCGCGCTACCGGATTTTTACATGGCCTGCTGCTTATGCCTTTTGGCCGTACACGGGAGCGCTTGTTCCGATCACTTTCGCGCCCTGTGACGATCCAGCCCATTCGGCGATCTACAACACGCCTTGCGGGGTTCGCCCGTTCGAATAAGACGGACCGGGGAAGGGACGCTTCGCGTTCAATCGGACGCGCTTGTCGCCTTGAGGCGGTTCAAGCGGTCGAGCGCACCTTGCAGGATGTAAGTCGCGGCGAGCTTGTCGACGAGGAGATTGCGGCGCGCGCGCGAGCGATCGGCCTCGATCAGGGTGCGGGTCACGGCAATTGTCGACAGGCGCTCATCCCAGAAGGCGAGGGGAACCTCGACAAGGGGGGCGAGATTGCGGGCAAAAGAGCGAGCCGATTGCGCCGCGGGACCTTCCGAGCCGTCCATGTTGCGCGGCAAGCCCAGCACGAGCCCGGCCACTGCGTGATGCCTGATGAGCTTTCCCAGCTCCTGCGCATCCTTGGTGAATTTGTCGCGGATGATCGTGTCGAGCGGCGAGGCGATGATGCGCTCGACATCCGATAAGCTCATGCCGATCGTCTTCGCACCGATGTCGAGACCCATGAGCCTCGCCTGGCGCGGCAACGTCGCCAAATCCTCGAGTTCGACCACCTTGCCGGCCATGCGCCAGCGTTAGCACAGCGGGAATTCGTCGGAAATCGATGCCGTGAATTTCAAGACCGCTTTGCTCGTCAAGCGCGAAGCGGCTAATTTCCGCGCGCAACTTTCCGCGCGCAACTTGGGAGCGGGAAAATGAAGATTACCTGGTTTGGTCACTCCAACTTTCGTCTCGATTTCGCGGAAAAATCCGTTCTGATCGATCCTTTCTTCACCGGTAATCCGAGTTTCAAGGGTGATCGCGACGCCGCAATCAAGGGCGCGACCCACATTCTCGTCACCCATGGGCACGCGGATCATATCGGCGACACGGTTGCGATCGCGCGGGTGACCGGCGCGACGGTCATCACAAATTACGAGCTCGCAAACTGGCTCGGGGCAAGCGGCGTCGCAAAATGCGAACCCATGAATACGGGCGGCACCATCGACGCGGGAGGATTTTCGGTCACCTTGACCCGCGCCTACCATTCAGCCGCGGAAAGCGTCAAAGGGCTTCGCGCGCTCGCCGGCGAGGATGTCTCGAAGCTCCCCGACGATGGCCTTTCCATTCCGCTCGGGCATCCGAACGGCATCGTGGTGCAGGCCAAGGGCGAGCCGACGATCTATCACATGGGGGACACCGACGTCTTTTCAGATATGGCTTTGATCGCCGAGCTTTGGCGACCTGAGATCGTCATGGTGCCGATAGGCGATCGGTTCACGATGGGAGCCAAGGCCGCGGCACTCGCGCTCCACCGGTTCGTGCATCCGAGGATCGCCATCCCCTGCCATTATGGCACCTTTCCGATTCTCGACCAAAGCGCCGATCACTTCCTCGAACTGATGGCGACGCATGGCCCTGGGATCGAGATCAAGGTTCCGCGCATCGGCACGGCGTTCGAAACTTGAGTTCGCGAGCAGGGTTGCGACAAACGAGCCCGCCTGTTATTCGCAAAATTCATTCCTCGCGCGCTGCTTTCGCTGCGGAGCTCAGTCCATGTCCGTTGATGCCACGACGGTTAAGCGCGTCGCTCACCTCGCGCGCATCGCCCTTCCCGAAGCGGAGGTCGAGCGCATGCAAGGCGAGCTCAACGCCATCTTGGGATTCGTCGAGGAATTGGCCAAAGTGGATGTCGAAGGCGTCGAACCGATGACTTCCGTCACGCCGATGCGGCTCAAGCAACGCGCTGATGTGGTGACCGAAGGCAATATTGCGGATGCGATCATCGCCAACGCGCCCCTGAGCGATGATCACTATTTCATGGTGCCCAAGGTGGTGGAGTAGGCCAATTCCGCCGCCGCCATCCCGCGGGCGCACCTCTCGCCGCGGGAACTCAGAATGATTCTCAAAGAAGGATCATGGCCACTCCATGATCAAGAGCCTGGCGGCATTCGTTGAAGCCATCATATCGAAGCCAAAGTCGAAGACGGAGCGATCGTGACGGAATTGATCGAGCTTAGCCTGGCAGAGGCCCGCGACGGGTTGGAAGCGAAGCGCTTCTCCGCGTCAGAGCTTGTCCGAGCGCATATTTCCGCGGTGGAACGCGCGCGTCTTCTCAATGCCTATGTTCTCGAGACACCTGAGAAGGCGCTGGCCCAAGCTTCCGAAAGCGATGCGCGCTTGAAGCGCGGCGAGGCAAGGCCGCTCGAGGGCCTACCCATCGGCGTCAAGGATTTGTTCTGCACCAAGGGCGTGCGAACCACCGCGGGTTCGGCCATCTTGGGCAATTTCACGCCTGACTATGAATCCACCGTCACCAGCCAGTTGTGGCGAGACGGCGCCGTCATGCTCGGCAAGCTCAATTGCGATGAATTTGCCATGGGCTCGTCGAACGAGACATCGGCCTTCGGTCCGGTCGTCTCTCCCTGGCTGCCCCCCAACTGGGACGGCGCGCGAGCGCGCGCGACCATCGTGAAGGCGACCGCCGAGCGCGCCGCGCCCGCTGGGCTCCTGGTTCCAGGGGGATCTTCGGGAGGTTCGGCGGCGGCGGTCGCGGCGCGGCTTTGCCTTGCTGCCACCGCGACCGACACGGGTGGCTCGATCCGCCAACCGGCTGCATTTACCGGGACGGTCGGCATGAAACCCACTTACGGCCGCTGCTCGCGCTTCGGCACCGTCGCCTTTGCCTCCTCGCTGGATCAGGCGGGACCGATCGCGCGCACCGTGCGCGATTGCGCCATCCTGCTTCGCTCGATGGCAGGACCCGACCCCCGCGACTCGACCTCAGCGGATCTTCCGGTGCCGGATTTCGAGGCCGCGGTGACGCGCGGCGCCAAGGGCTTGAAGATCGGGATTCCGAAGGAATATCGGATGGACGGCATGCCCGAGGAGATCGAGAAGCTTTGGGCCGACGGTGGCCGTTGGCTCGCCGCGGCGGGCGCGGAACTCATCGACATATCGCTGCCGCACACCGCCTATGCCTTGCCGGCCTATTACATCGTGGCGCCGGCGGAAGCGTCGTCGAACCTCGCGCGTTATGATGGGGTGCGCTATGGGTTGCGCGTCGAAGGGGGCGACGTGATCGAGATGTACGAAAACACGCGCGCGGCGGGTTTCGGGCGAGAGGTGAAGAGGCGGGTCATGATCGGCGCCTATGTGCTGTCGGCCGGCTATTACGACGCCTATTACTTGCGCGCTCAGAAGACGCGAACCTTGATCAAGCGCGATTTCGAGCAGGTATTCGCGGCCGGAATCGATGCGGTGCTCACGCCAGCGACGCCGACGGCGGCATTCGGCATCGGCGAAAAGGCAAGCGCGAGCCCGATAGAAATGTATCTCAATGACGTGTTCACCGTGACCGTGAACATGGCCGGGCTGCCCGGCATCTCCGTCCCCGCCGGATGCGACGCAAAAGGGTTGCCGCTCGGCTTGCAGCTCATCGGCCGCCCCTTTGACGAGGAAACCTTGTTCGCGACAGCGAAGGTGATCGAGGACGCGGCTGGCCGCATGGTCTTGCCGAAAGTCTGGTGGGAATGAACATGCCCCTCTCCAGGGCTGTGCTATCGGCCTGCCTCAGCGCCCTGCAATGGATGCTGTGGGTCACCGCGGCGCTGTTGGCCGCGCTATTCGCGGTGGCTGCCCTGCACCACCGCGGTGAATCGCCCTTGCGGCACGTTGCTGCCGCGATCGTCATCTCCGTCGTCGGGGCATGGGCCTGCGGGCGGGTCGCGCGACATGTGGAGGGCGAAAACGCCGATTGAGCCGTGGCGCGGGTGGGCATCGCCATCTCGGCGAGCCGACCCCGCCATTGGGCGTTCCGGAGCAAGGGTAGAAGAGCATGCGCCCTGATGTCCTCATCGTCGGCGCCGGCCCGACCGGTCTCGTGCTCGCGCTTTGGCTTGCCAAGCTTGGGGTGAAGCTTCGCCTCATCGATAAGACGCAAGAACCCGGCACGACATCGCGGGCCCTCGCGGTCCAGGCGCGGACACTCGAATTGTACCGGCAGCTCGACCTTGCCGAAGCGGTGGTTGCGAAGGGCAACAAAGTTCCCGCGGTCAACCTGTGGGTGCGCGGCGAACGGGCAACGCGGCTGAGGTTCGAGACGATCGGCGCCGGACTTACACCCTACGCCTTCCTGCAGATATTTCCGCAAGATCAGCACGAACGTTTGTTGATCGAACGCCTGATCGGCTTCGGCATTCGGGTCGAGCGAGGAACGGAGCTCGTCGGCTTCACGGACCAAGGCGAGCACATCGTTGCGCAACTTCGCGGACCCGACGGGAAGGAGGAGACCGCGCAGATCAGCTATATCGCCGGCTGTGATGGGGCCCGCTCGCTTGTCCGCGAATCGATGGGTAGCGGATTTCCAGGCGGCACCTATCGGCAAGTCTTTTACGTTGCCGACATCGAGGCCTCCGGCCCTCCGCTCGACGGCGAGTTGCATGTCGATCTCGATGAAGCTGATTTCCTCGCCGTCTTTCCCCTCGCGGGAAAGGGGCGAGCACGCCTCATCGGGACCGTGCGCGACGAGCGAGCCGACCATGCCGAGAGGCTCGAATTCGCGGATGTCGGAGAACGTGCCATCGAGCATCTCAAGGTGAATGTCGAAAAGGTGAATTGGTTTTCCACATACCGCGTCCACCATCGCGTCACCCAGCATTTCCGCAAAGGGCGCGCTTTCCTTCTCGGTGATGCCGCGCATATCCACAGCCCCGCGGGCGGCCAGGGGATGAACACGGGGATCGGGGACGCCATCAATCTCGCCTGGAAGCTCGCGGCGGTGCTCGACGGCCGCGCCCCCGACCCGCTTCTCGACAGCTACGAGGCCGAGCGCATCGGTTTCGCGCGCAGGTTGGTGGCGACGACCGACCGAGTGTTCAGCTTCGCGACGGCCGACGGGCGGATTGCCGATGTCCTGCGCACCCGCATCGCACCCGTGCTGATCCCAAGCGTCATGCGTTTCGAGCGGCCGCGCGAATTCCTGTTTCGGACCGTTTCACAGATCATGCTCAACTATCGCGGCAGCCCGCTGAGCCAAGGCGTTGCCGGCGATGTGCATGGCGGCGACCGCCTGCCTTGGGTAGCGCGTGAGCATGAGGATAATTTCGCGACGCTCGCCACCATGGCTTGGCAAGTCCATGTCTATGGGAGCGCAAGCGCCGAGCTCAGCCGCTGGTGCTCGCAACGTCAGATCGCGCTCAACATCTTCGAATGGTGCGAGGAGGCGAGGGGCGCCGGTCTTGCCCGCGACGCCGCGTATCTGTTGCGGCCCGACACCTATGTGGCGCTCGCCGATGCGGCCGGTTCGCCGCAAGCCCTTGAACATTATTTCGCCGAAAGGGGCTTGCACTTCCCGAACGCAGGTTGAATGCGAAGGCGCCGGCCTCGCCTCTCCCGCGAATGGTGAGAAAGAGGCGAGGGCCGACGTTTCAGATTACCGGTTTGGAAGGGCTCAGGCTTCGCCCTTGAGATGCTTGTTGCACTGGGACCAGTAGCCGCCGCCCTTCTGGAGCCATTTCAAATCGCCGTTGCCGCCATTGGCCTTGTTGGCCTGATATTGTTCGCTGCAGGTATGGCGGCGTTGGGCTCCGGGCTTCTCATTCGAAAATTTCGGCGCGACGGCGCTCGGGAACACCACGTTTCCGGCAGCCGCCGCCGCCGTGGCGGTCGGTGCGGCGGCCGCGGGCGCAGCACCGGCCCCTTCGGACGGCGTCGCGGTGGCTTGCGTGCCGCATTCGGCCTTGCGGAAATCGTTCCACTTCTGGCCGTTGAGCGTGCCCGCGTCCTTCGCGGACTTGTATTTTGCGCTGCACTCCTTGACGGTGAGCGCCTGCGCCGGGCTCGTGGCGGCGAGCCCGAACGAAAGGGCACAGGCCGCGATCGCGGCGCCGAAGAAAGGCTTCATCATGGTATCGTCTCCTGATGTCGTCATTGACCTCGACATTCGGGCAGACACATCATGAACATATGATGAACAAAACCGAACGCCAGCTAACATCGGAGTTTCCACGAAGCCCGGCGGGGCTCGTCGCTTCCCAATCTACTTCCTCGCAATTAGCTTTCCGTTGGATGCGTGGGAACATGAGGGCGCGTTGCGATCGGCGCCGGGCACAACCTTATCGATCGCCGAGATCTTGGCAATCGGCCCGTTCTCGAGAACACGGCAGGGCAGGAGAGCGTGATGACGCAGACCAAACCGATCGAGCTTTATTATTGGCCGACACCCAACGGGTGGAAGATCACCATCATGCTCGAGGAATGCGGGCTCCCTTACGAGACCCGACTGATCAACATCGCCCGAGGCGATCAATTCAATCCTGAATTCCTTGCCATCTCGCCCAATAACCGCATGCCGGCCATCATTGATCCCGACGGGCCGGGCGGTGAACCGATTTCGATCTTCGAGTCCGGTGCCATTCTCCTCTACCTCGGACGCAAGACTGGAAAGTTCTACCCGGGAGACGAGCGCGGCCGCGTCGAGGTCGAACAGTGGCTGATGTGGCAGATGGGCGGGCTCGGCCCCATGCTCGGCCAAAACAATCATTTCCGCCACTACGCGCCCGAAGAGCTGCCTTACGCGGTCAAGCGCTATGGCGACGAGACGCATCGGCTTTTCGGCGTGATGAACAAGCGCCTCGCGGATCGCGAATTCCTTGCCGGCGCCTATTCGATCGCCGACATGGCTTGCGTCGGTTGGGTTCGCGGTTACGAGCGCCAAGGGATCGACATCGAGGAATTCCCGAATGTGGGACGCTGGCTCAATGCGCTCGCGGCCCGGCCTGCCGTCGCGCGCGGGTTCAAGGTCGCCGAGGAAGCGCGCAATCCACCCGGATCGATGCAGGATCCGAAAGTGCGCGAGGTTCTGTTCAATCAACGCGCCCGGGCGTGAGCCTCTTCGGCGCTTACGCTGGCACTACCTCGTGCGGGTCCATGTCTGGCTTTCGCAGATGAGGCCGCCGAGAACGCAGCCTGCGACCTTGATGTGGCGCTCATCGAGGATGGTAAGCTTGCCGGTGTAAGTGCGACCGTTCTCGGCGTCATAGAGGGAGCCGGTCCATTCGGCGGCTCCGCTCGGCTTCAGTCCGAGCAAAACCGCACTCCCAAGGAGCGGGCGCGAACGCATCGCCGGATCGGGGTTGTTCACGTCGACGCTCGGTGCGCCTTCCTTGATCCAAGAGACGCTGCCGCACAGGTTCGCTCCGCAATTCGCGATGCGTACGCGCGCGTCGCCGTCCTCGACGAGCCATTCCCCCGTGGCCTCGGCCGCCGAGACCGTCAACGGAGCGAGAAGCCCAAGCGCGACACCATGGACGAGACGAAGAAAAGTTCTATGCGCCATCAAAGATTCCTCGGCACCGCGGCACCTGTTCAGGTGATCTAATTAACACTGGATTGGCGAGCAAGGCCCTTGCCTATCCGGTGGCAAGGATCAGGGCGCCCGCGCCCGCCACGATAAGCGCCATGCCGATGAGATCCTGTCGCGTCCCGTGCTGAGCGAACAGGCGCCCCTGCACGAGCTGCGCCAGCAAGACCTCGACCAGCGCGAGCGTTCTCACATTGGCCGCGCTGGTCAGCGCGAAGCCCAAAAACCAGAACTGCGAAGCGAGCGCGCCGAGGAAGCCGGCGCCCAGCGAAACTCGCCAAACGGAAAAGCTCTTCATGAAAGCGGCCCGGTTGAAGGCGAGAAGATAGGCAAGAAGCATCAATGTCTGCATGCCAAGCCCAAGCACGAGCACGAGTGTCGCGCGCAGATGCAGGCTCGCTTCGGGCAAGGCGAGGATGGCGCCGCGAAAGCAGATGGCTGCAATGGCAAAGCAGCCACCACTGAGAACGCCCATGAAGATCGCCGGCGCGCCCCCGCGATCGAAGAGCCCACTGCTGCCCTTCGTTGGCCGAAGCGACACGACGACGACGCCTGCCGTCGCGACCAGGATCGCGGCCCAGGCGACAGGGCTTGGCCTGTCGCCGAGCACCGCGGTGCCGAAGATGGCGACAAGCACGGGTTCGGTCTTCGTTGTCGCCGTCGTCACCGCGAAGGATTTCATCTGCATCGCGGCAAGCATAAGGATGGTCGCGAGGATTTGCGCGGACGCGCCGGCGAGCGCGAACAGGATGGTGCGCGATGTGAGTGAGGGAAGTGTTTCGGGCACTATGAGAAGCTGCGCCGCGAGAAAAAGGAGCGCGAACGGCAATCCGTACAGGAAGCGAACCTGCGCCGAGCCCACCGGACCGAGCCTGGTCGTGAGAGAGGCTTGGGTCGCGTTGCGGCCAGTTTGCGCCAAGGACGCGATGAGGGTGATAGGAATCCACAGATGGGGGAACATTGGCGGGAAATCGAATTGGAAGGCGCCGAGATGAGCTGCTTTGCACCGGTTGCCTAGCCAAAGCGCGTCAAGGAAGCTAGATAGAGGCGGCTGGAAAAACCGGTGTCCCCGAGTCGTATGGCGGCCGGGCGCCCTCCGGATAGGGATAATTCGGACATGTTTCAGCGCTTTGCAAGCGACCGTGCAGTGAAAAGAGAGCTCCCGGCCCGAGGCATCGGCGCGAGGTCGCGATCCATCGCGCTTTTCGCGATGCTTCTCTGCGAAGCCTTGTTCTTCACCAGCATCGGCATTCGCGCCGCAGGTGCTACGCCCTCGCTCGTCATCGATCAGGACACGGGCGCGGTCATCTCGGCGCAAGACGCGACCGAACCTTGGTATCCCGCCTCGCTGACGAAATTGATGACGGCTTACGTCGTCCTCGACGAAATCAGGGCAGGTCGTCTCGCGCCTGATTCATTGGTCGTGGTGAGCGCCAATGCCGCGAGCCAGGCACCCTCGAAGATGGGCTTTCGACCAGGCACCGTGCTCACGGTCGACAACGCGCTCAAGATGCTGCTCGTCAAATCGGCAAATGACATCGCGGTCGCGCTCGCCGAAAGCGTCGGCGGGTCCGTCGAAGGTTTTGCGGAGATGATGAACATCTCGGCGAAACGGCTCGGGATGGCCGACAGCTATTTCATGAATCCGAACGGCCTGCCCAATCTCTCTCATCACTCTTCCGCGCAGGATCTCGCGATCTTGGCCCGCGCTCTTCTCACCGAGTTCCCCGAGCATCGGGACTATTTCGGCATCGGCGCGATTTCGCTCAATGGACATGTCTACCACACTTACAATGGTTTGCTCGGGCGCTATGCGGGCGCCGACGGAATGAAGACCGGCTTCATCTGCGCGGGTGGATTTAACACCGTCGTGAGCGCGCAGCGCGGCGGCCGGCGGTTGATTGCCGTTGTGCTCGGCCAGCCTTCAGCGAGTGTGCGCTCCGTGGTGACCGCCGCGCTTCTCGACAAGGGCTTTGCGAGTTCGACTTGGGGACGCTCCGCGAGCCTCACGGATCTCGTGCGCGTCGGGGGAGCCCCGCCCGACATGCATGGGCAAATCTGCGGCCGCCACGGCCGGCGCAGAGCAGTTACTTGGGAGCAGGAGGCGGATGTCGAGGTTTCGCCTTGCGGAGCGCAGCCGAGCACCAACAATGTCGCGCTCGAGACCCTGCTCCATCGATCCGGCAGCTGCGCCGACGCGGCCAAGACGGTTTCACCGATGACGCCGATCGCATTCGATCCCGAGCCCGTTTTCGTCGGCCCCTCCGCTGGATCGGCGAATGCAGTTGAGCCACCGGGTACCCTCGCCGCTTTGGCAGCAAACCCGGCCGCGGCAGCCAAAGCGGGGCTCACGCCGGGAGCCCTGCCCGATTCCGCCGCTGCCTTCGCGCCTAGCGCGGGAGCGGAGAGCGACGCGATTTCCGGGAAGCTCAAACGCGACGTGACTCCCGTGCGCTTGCATAGCGATGTCGCGAGCAAAACGGTCGAAAAGCCGACCGCCAAGGCAGCACGCGTGAAAAAGGGCCGGAAGCTTGCCGCAAAGTCCAAGCGAGCGGAGCACGCGAAGAAGGGCCATGAAGCAGGCGCGGCTGGCAGCGCGAAGGGCAGTGCCGGCAAGACGAAGAACCACGCGGCCGCCGTGCCGGTCGGCGCAATCGATTGAGTCTGCGCTCGCGCGCTCCGCAAATCTTTGCGTATTTCTCTCGTGCCCGGCGATCGCGTCGCGGTGCTCGGATGGCGAGGCTGAAATTGAATGCGCGCTCCTGAGCCGATCGCGATCAACATCCTCACGGGCTTCCTCGGGGCCGGGAAGACCACCCTTCTCAACGCCCTGGTGAAAACCGCGACCCTCGCCGACGCGGTGGTGCTCATCAACGAGTTCGGTGAGGTCGCGCTCGATCATCTGCTCGTCGAAGGCGTCGAGGACGATATGGTGGTGCTTTCCTCGGGCTGCCTTTGCTGCACGATCAGGGGTGAGCTCGTCGGCGCGCTCGAGAATCTTTTGCGCCGACGCGACAATGGGCGCATCCGCACCTTCGATCGCGTTCTGATCGAGACGACAGGCCTCGCCGATCCTGCGCCTATTCTCAACACGCTCATGCTCCATCCTTATCTTTCGCGGCGCTTCGTCATCGATTCGGTGGTCACGGTCATCGATGCGCTGAATGGGGCAGCTACGCTCGACACTCATGAAGAGGCACGCCGTCAGGCGGCGATGGCAGACAGACTCGTGCTCACGAAATCGGATCTCGTTGAGGAGGATTCGATCGAGGCGCTCGGGACAAGGTTGCGGCGGCTCAATCCGACCGCGACGCTTGTCGACGCACGCCGCGATCGGTTCGACGCGAACACTTTGTTGTGCGCGGGGCTTTACGCCCCGAACGAAAAAATACCGGATGTCGCTCGTTGGCTGAACGCCGAAGCTCTCCTTGCACAAGGCAGCGAGAAAGGTGACGCGCAAGAAGAGCGCACCCATCTTCATGGGGATGATCGTGGCCATACTCACGCCCATGATCATGCCCATGATCACGCCTATGCGGCTCACGGCCATGCGCATGATCGAAATCGCCACGACGGGCGCATTAAGGCCTTCTGCCTGACATGCGAGCGGCCCGTGAAGGCTGCCGCGCTCGATCTCTTCTTTCAGCTTTTGAGGTCGATCGAGCCGACGCGATTGCTTCGCCTCAAGGGCATCGTGGCCCTCGCCGAGCGTCCAGACGAGCCGCTCATCGTGCATGGCGTGCAGGAGGTCATGCACGAGCCGGTGCGGCTGACGAGATGGCCTGATCGAGACAGGACTTCACGCCTCGTCCTGATCCTCCAAGATGTGGAAGAAGCCGAGGTGAAAAGGATTTGGGACGCGTTCACATCCGAGGCGCCTCGGGTGGATGCGCCGGATCATCAAGCTCGCTCGGAGAACCCGCTCAAACCGAGGCTCGGTGGGCTTCTCCGGTAAGGGTCTCGCGTCGTCCTCGGCACGGCCGGTGCTGTAAGAGCGAAAAGCGGCCTCTCGGCGTCAATTCGCGGTGTTCTGCGCCAGCCTGGCGGGATCGGCCATCTTCGCGAGAATGTCGTCGTCATGCTGGCGCTCGCGATTGAAGTCGGCGAGCACCCTGCCGTCGAGCTCGCGGCCGCGCGGCAGCTTGATCCTCAAGGGATCGACGAAATGGCCGTTGACGATGACCTCGTAGTGCAAATGCGGCCCGGTCGAGAGACCGGTCGAGCCGAGAAAGCCGATGACCTGGCCTTGTCGAACCTTGCTGCCAGGTGTGATTCCCTTCGCGTAGGTGGAAAGATGGTTGTACGTCGTAACATATCCGTTGGTGTGCTGGATCTCCACGCGATTGCCATAGCCCGAATCCCAGCTCGCCTTGAGCACCGTTCCGTTTCCGGCGGAGAAGACCGGCGTGCCGACCTTGTCTGCCCAATCGACGCCGGTGTGCATGCGCCCGTAACCGAGTACGGGATGGAAACGATAGCCGAACGGAGATGAAAATCGGCCGCCGGTCATGGGCTTGCGGAGCAGGAATTTCTTCGCGGATTTTCCAAGCTCGTCGAAATAATCGATGAGACCGTCGTCTCGCGTTTGAAAGCGATAGAACTTGCGAACCTCGTCGCCGGTCGTGAGCGAAGCGTAGAGAATGTCGCCACGGTCCGCGTCGCTATTGTCGTCATCCTTCACATAGAGGACATCGAAGCCGTCGCCTTCTTGTGCCTTTCGCTGGAAATCGATGTCATAGGCAAAGATACGAACGAGCTCATCGATGACCGGCCTTGGGATGCTGCTCTTCAACGCGGTCTGGTAGAGGCTCTCGTAAAGCGTCGGACCGCCGTCGTCCTCGTCATCCTGGTCATCCTCGCTCTGCGCTGGACGTGGGGCGGCTTTCGCCGCCTTCGCGGGAGGAAGCACCGCTCGGAAGGTCTGATCGTCGTCCACTGCGGCGATGGCGCTGATCCCATCATCGCCGTAGGCGATCACGCGCAAAAGCGAATCCTCCTTGTGCGGTCCGCGCCCGGCTTCAGCGACGAGGAGGCGGAACTTCTGGCCCACGGAGACAGCGTAATCCCGCGTCTTCGGCGCAAAAATCGCTTGAATCTGCTTCACCTGATCGGAGGTCGCGCCGTTGTTGCGCAGGATCTGCTCGAAGCTGTCGCCGTGCCTTGCGATGATGAGGCGCTCGGTTCCCCCAATCTTCGGGGCGGAGTCGTCGAGCTTGGGAACGACCACGATGTTTTCCGGTACGACTTTTACATCGATCGAGGAGAAAGGGCCAAGCCCGGCGGGTGCGTAGCTCAACAGACCGGGATCGACATTCGGCCTCGTGAGGCTGTGGTTGAGCAGGGAAGCGGGTAACGCAAGGCCTTGTCCGGGGAGGGGAGGGAAGGGCGCGTGGGTTGCGGAAAGCTGGGCTTGCGCCTCTTCGTCGCTTAAACTGGCGGAGGAGAAGTTCAAGACCTCTTCGCTCGAGAGCGCACGCTTGATCATCGATACATCGGCGTTGGCGTCCGCGGCCGGATCGTCGTTGGCGCGCTGTGCGTTGCCGGCCGCCGCGACGATCTGCAAGGGATTGAAGGGGGGAATGTCGTCGCCGACGTTGGTTGCGGCGAGCGAGAGAGCGGTCGTCACGCGCGTGAATACACGTGCCTTGATGATTTCGCGGTCCCCGACGCGGATCGTATCGGGAAGCCTGGCGACTTGCTTGGCCGCGCCGACGTCGGAGTTGGAGACGATCTTGTCAGCCTTCGCCTTGTGCTCGGCGGACTCGTCTCCATCACCGCCCGTCGCGCCCCGGATGATGGCAAGCTTCGCCTTCGAGGCGAATGTCGCCTGGCCGTCGAGCGCGATGAGAAGGGAGGCGCCGACGAGAGCCATTCCCCCGACGCCCGCAAGCACGGTGCCGGCGAGCCAGCGCAGATTGACGCCGTGCGGGATCGGCGAGGCAGCTTCGGGATCGAGCGCCATCGGCGGCTCATCACCGAGGAGCGAAGCGGCAGTCGTGCTCGCGGGCGCCGCTGCATACGTCAAGGGAGACGATAGACCGCTACCGGGATGATGGAGGTTGGGCGGCCTTTCGTTCATCGAGCTCGAGCTTTGCTTCTCCGGAGCCTTGAAATCACCGGAATGCCGCCCGTCGCGCTGACGAGACGGGATTGCGTGATTTGGCTTGCATACAATGGGTTGAAATTGTCTGAAATGCGGCGTGTGAAAAACGTCGCTGAGGATCGCTGCGCCTGGCAATTCGCCGAGCGGCAGGTCCGTCAGTTAGGAAAAGGTGAGGCGTTCGCAAAATTCTTTACGATGCCTGTTGACAGCGGCACCTCGCGCCGCCTATATGCCGCAAGTCGTGACGGCGCTGAACGCGCTGGCGGCAATCTGTCCTCTTCACTACGGTTGGCTGCTTAGCCGGCGTTCGTCGGAAGAAGGGTGCTTCTGCTGAATTCCACTTTAGGTGGAAAGGCGGAAGCGTTTTTTGACAAGTGGGAATTGAAAGAGAAACGTGGACGGCGTGGTTCCGCGGTCGCTTCGGCGATCACGAGATACCGGCGGCGTCGCGTTTAAGAGCTCACATGAGCAGCGCAAGCTGTTCATTGTGCGCTCCGTCAATGCGTGACGACCATGCCGGACAAACATCTCAATTCAACTTGAGAGTTTGATCCTGGCTCAGAACGAACGCTGGCGGCAGGCTTAACACATGCAAGTCGAACGCCCCGCAAGGGGAGTGGCAGACGGGTGAGTAACACGTGGGAACGTCCCCCTCGGTTCG
>JAFBAS010000026.1 GCA_019247605.1 Hyphomicrobiales bacterium | reverse complement strand
CCGAAGGCATCGGCGCGCTTCCCATGGCGACAGCGGCCGCGACGCCCTGGCGGGATTCGTCACGGAAGCGTCGAGTGAGCGCCGCGAGCCCGTTGATCTGATTCTGTAGCCCCGTGATAGCGGCCGGCGTGACGCCGCCACCCCCTACGACGGGGCCGCCCGCAAGCGCGGATTCGAGCTGGCCGACATTCACCGCGTCGGTCGGGTTGACGCCGGCGGCCACATTGGTGACGCGCCGCTCAGCGCCCGGCGCGCCGACCGAGACCGTGTTCGGCTGAGACGCGATCGAGCCTTGGCCTATCGCGACGGAGTTGATCGCGTTCGCGATGGCACCTTGTCCGATCGCGGTGGCGCCGGCGAAATTCGCGACCGCTCCTTGGCCAAGTGCCGTGGCGTTCAGGGCGTTCGCTTGAGCGGCCTGGCCGAGCGCGGTCGCATTGTTTTGTCCGTCGGCGGTCGAACCGGCCTGAGCGCCGACACCGATCGCGGTCGTGTTCGAGGTGTTGAAGGGAATTGGTAAATTCGTGTTAGGGTCGTTCTTCCCCGAAGGTCCCCCCGCCGAGCTTCCGGCGCCGAATGCTGCGCTATTGCTGCCGGCGGCGAAGCTGTTCGTTCCTACCGCCGTCGTCATGACACCGTTCGCCGCCGCGTTGAAGCCGATCGCAGTGTTGTTCGTTTGCCCGGCCGCGGCAACGCCGGCAAGTGCATTTGTTCCGATTGCGGTATTGTTGGCGTTCGCAAATGCGCCATTAGCTAGGGTGAAGACATTGTCGCCCGCACCGGCATTCGTACCGATCGCGATGCTGTTCGTCCCAGAGGCGATCGCGCCCTGGCCGACGGCCGTGGTATTATTGGAAAGCGCTTGGCTGGAACCTCCGAGCGCCGTTGAGTTCGCACCGAAAGCTAAGGAGCTGACACCGAGCGCGGTTGTCTGCACATTTTGAGCTTGCGCCTGAGACCCGATCGCAGTCGCCCCGGTCGACGTCACACCCTTAGTGGTACCCGCGTCGGCACCGGAACCGATGGCCGTCGTTTGGGTATTCGTTACCAGGACATTATTGATTAGGGCAGGAGGGATGCCAGCCGCGGCGCCATGCCCGATCGCGACACTCTCGTCGCCCCCGCCTTTCAGTGTAGGGTCGATGTTATTGTTGGCATCTATGCCGATCGACACTGAATTCAGCCCAGTCGCAATGCTGGCTTCGCCAAGCGCCGTCGCCCCCTGTGCGCTCGCTTGAGACTGGAATCCAATTGCCGTCGCATTTGCCTGATTGGTGCCCGTACCTGCGCTTGCTCCTGCTCCGACAACGGTTACGCCAGTGCTGAGGCCTCCGACGTCGCCGCCCGAACTCCCAGCCCCGATTACCGTGCTGTTTGAGCTCCGCGCAGTTGACAGGGCGCCAAGCACGGTCGCCGCTCCAGCATTTGCGGTTGCCTGAGACCCTACTGCCGTTGAATCGGTTCCCGTTCCGTTTCCAATAGTATTTCCCGCCTGCGCGTTGTTACCGATTGCGGTGACGTTCTCGTTGGTATTGTTGGCCCCGCTAGCACTTGCGTTGATGCCGCATGCCAAGTTGGCGGCATTGACGCCCGCGCCGCCGGCTCCCGCAGTTGCGCCCTGGGCGCCTTGAGGTTCCCCACCATTCGTGCTGCCACCGCAGACGAATTGGGCGAAGGCCGGGAGGGGGATGATCATGAGGCAGAGCGCAAACCAGATCACGGCGGGGATGAGAAGCCGCCATGTGCCGATTTTGGGCGCGGATCCAACGCCGCGCAATACATCTGCCGCGCGCGAAAATTCGCTCGCCTGCCCCCGCCCAACCTGAATATCCAGGAAACCCATTCCCGTTTGCCGCATCCCTTGTTTTGCTCGCCATTATTTGGCTCGCTTATCGCCTCGACCCGAAAGCATTGGGCGAAGCGTGGCGAATCGCGTGCAAAATCAAACGAGAGAAAGGGCGAAGACGCCCGGCGGCAACCCGGCAGAGTAAACCGCCGGCTCAGACCACGGTCAAGAATTTATCAGAACTCGCAGCTTGCACAATATCTTGCCAGCTATTAGCCCAAAGACTTTTTTCACATATGCCAGGCCTTGCGCCGCAATCGAGGAATTTCCCCTCTCGACCGGAAACAGCGCCTGGTGCTACCCCGAACATCGAGGTTGCACGAAGCCGCGCTCCCCCTTATATCGGCGCCTTCATCCCGCACGCGGTCGGTCAAGAGCCCTCAAGGGCTCGATCCGGTGGCCAAAGTTTGGCCTTTGACCGCGGAGGTTCAACCGGAGCTTGAGACATCATGGCGCTACCCGACTTCAGCATGCGTCAGCTTTTGGAAGCTGGCGCCCATTTCGGCCATCAATCGCATCGCTGGAACCCGAAGATGGAAAGCTTCATCTTCGGCATCCGCAACGGTGTGCACATCATCGATCTCGGCCAGACGGTGCCGCTCATGCATCGCGGCTTGCAGGCCATCAGCGATACGGTCGCACGCGGCGGTCGCGTGCTCTTCGTCGGCACGAAGCGGCAGGCGGCCGATCAGATCGCCGAGGCCGCACGGCGCTCGGCGCAGTATTTCGTCAATGCCCGCTGGCTCGGCGGCATGCTCACCAATTGGAAGACGATCTCGAACTCGATCAAGCGGCTGCGCGAGGTCGATGAGACCTTGGCGTCCGGCGCGCAAGGCCTCACGAAGAAGGAGCGCCTGATGCTCTCGCGTGAGCGCGACAAGCTCGATCGCACGCTCGGTGGCATCAAGGACATGGGCGGCACGCCCGACCTCATCTTCGTGATCGACACCAACAAGGAGCAGCTCGCGATCGAGGAGGCCAAGAAGCTCGGCATCCCCGTCGTCGCCATCGTCGACACGAATTGCGATCCCGATTTCATCACCTTCCCGATCCCGGCGAACGACGATGCGGGCCGCGCCATCTCGCTTTATTGCGATCTTGCGGCACGCGCCGCGATCGACGGCATCTCTCGCCACCAGGGCGAGCTCGGCATCGACGCAGGCGAGGCCGAAGCGCCGGTCGGCGAGGTCCTGCCGGAGAAGCCGACCGAGGGCGAAGTCCAGGAAAAGGTGTTCGAGCGCCTTGTCGGCCCGCGCGGCGCGCCCGATGATCTCAAGCATCTGCATGGCCTTGGCCCCGAGATCGAGAAGAAGATGAACGATGCCGGCATCTTCCATTTCTGGCAGATCGCCGCCATGTCCGCGGAAGACGCGACCACGCTCGACCACGAGCTCAAGCTTTCGGGCCGCATCGAGCGCGAGCATTGGATCGAGCAGGCGAAGAGCTTGAGCGAGGCTGAGTAATTTTGCTTCGCGAGGCTTGCGGCCCGACTCGAAAAGGGCGCTCGCGCGGCCTTGAATGAGGCGAGGCTGCCGGGCCGATGCCGGGATGGCGATCCTCGACTTCGAGACGGATGCCGCCGGAATTTTTGGAGCGTCGCTTGCAGGGGCGGCGCCATCGTCATTGGATGAAGAGAAGGGCTGAACTGCGATGGCAATGATTTCCGCCTCCATGGTCAAGGAGCTTCGCGAAAAGACCGGCGCGGGCATGATGGATTGCAAGGCGGCGCTGAACGAAACGAAGGGCGCGATCGAGCCGGCGATCGATTGGCTTCGCAAGAAGGGGCTCGCCAAGGCCGCGAAGAAGTCGGGACGCGTGGCTGCCGAGGGTCTCGTCGCGCTCGCGCATCGCGGCGATCATGGCGTCGTCGTCGAGGTCAATTCGGAAACGGATTTCGTCGCGCGCAACGAGGGCTTCCAGAAACTGGTTCGCGACATCGCCCATATCGCACTCGAGAAGGGCGATAACATCGAGGCGCTGAAGGCGGCCAATTATCCAGGTGGCGGCACGGTTGCCGATGCCGTTTCGCAGGCGATCGCGACCATCGGCGAGAACATGACCTTGCGTCGCGCCAAGCGTCTCGCGGTCTCGAATGGCATCATCGGAACCTATATCCACAACCTCGTCGCCGAAGGGGTCGGCAAAATCGCGGTGCTCGTCGCGCTCGAATCGCCGGGCAAGCATGCGGATCTTGCGACCTTCGGCCGCGAGATCGCCATGCATGTCGCGGCCGCAAACCCTTTCGCTTTGGATTCCACTTCTCTCGACAAGGATACGGTGGCGCGCGAGCGCGCGATCCTCGCGGAGAAACATCAAGGCAAGCCCGCCCACGTCATCGAGAAGATCGTCGATAGTGGCCTCAAGACTTTCTACAAGGAAGTCTGCCTCATCGATCAGGCCTATGTACGCGACCCGTCGAAGACAGTTGGCCAGGCGGTGCAAGAATTCGGCAACCAGATAAAGCAGCCTCTCAGGATCGCCGGCTTCGTGCGCTATGCGCTCGGCGAGGGGATCGAGAAGAGCGAGAGCGATTTTGCGGCCGAGGTCGCAGCGGCGGTCAAAGGCTGAGCGGCGCGCGGGCCGGCCGCGTTAGCCTTCCGCGCCTAGGGACCAGATTCCGCCCGGGCGGGAACGAGCGGGGTGACGCAAAAGAGCAGGAGGTCGCATCATGAGCATTCCGGTCGCGAGCGAGAAGAAGCTTCTGAGTGCCGAGGAGTTCGAGGCGGTAAAGGCGACGCATCATCCTGCCATTTCCGAGCTGACGCTCGAGGCCTTGCGATCGGCGAAGAACGAACTTGGCGAACGCCGCGAAAAGCTGCGCGCCCGCCTCGTGGAGAACCGACGTGCTCGAGTGAGGCGCACTTCACGCGAAACGGCGCAAGGGAGTGCCGCGCCACCGCTCGCCCGCCAAAAGCAGGTGTTTGCGAAAGCCTTGCGGCGGGTCAATCAAGAACTCCATCGCCGCGAGGCGATCGAGGCGAAGTCCCGGCCTGCGCTCGCCGGGTCTCCTCCCCAGGCAAAGCCGATGAAGGCGGCCCGGAAGGTCTCTCCTTCCGCTCCCAAAGATGGGCCCGCCGCAAAGCCGCAGCAGGCGCGCCCGGCGGCGAGGCGGCCTGAGGCCAAAGCCAAGGGCGAAGGCAAGGGGCAAAGAACGGCAAAAAAGGAAGGCTGATCGCAAGGCGCAAAATAAGGATCGCCGATCGAGTTTGGCCGCGACGAGCGCCGGTTGATCCCGGCGTTGACTTCGACCCCACCGCTGCGCTTCAAGCAGGCGACATTTTCCGTCCGCTCAATCGAGGAACGATGGACAAGACTTTCGATCCCGCGGCCGTGGAGCAGCGTGTCGCCGCCTCATGGGACAAGGCCGGCGCCTTCAAGGCGGGCCGTCCCGAGCGGGCAAGCGCGTCTCCGTACTCGATCGTCATTCCGCCGCCGAACGTCACGGGCTCCTTGCATATGGGGCACGCGCTCAACAACACCCTCCAAGACATTCTGTGCCGGTTCGAGCGCATGCGCGGGCGCGACGTGCTTTGGCAACCGGGCACGGATCACGCCGGCATCGCCACCCAAATGGTCGTCGAGCGTGAGTTGATGGAGACGCAACAACCCGATCGCCGCACGCTCGGGCGCGAGGAATTCCTCAAGCGGGTCTGGGCCTGGAAGGAGACTTCGGGCAGCATCATCACCAATCAGCTCAAGCGCCTCGGCGCTTCCTGCGATTGGTCGCGCGAGCGGTTCACGATGGATGCCGGCTTGTCCAAGGCCGTCATCAAGGTCTTCGTCGATCTCCACAAGCAGGGCCTCGTCTACAAGGACAAGCGCCTGGTCAACTGGGATCCGCGTTTCCAGACGGCGATCTCCGACCTCGAAGTCGAGCAGGTCGAGGTGAAAGGCACGCTCTGGCACTTCGATTACCCGGTCGTCTCCGATGAGGGCGTAGAGACAGGCGAGGTCATCACGGTCGCGACCACACGTCCGGAGACAATGCTCGGCGACACGGGCGTCGCGGTGCATCCGGACGATGAGCGCTACAAGAAATATATTGGCCGACGCGTGAAGCTGCCGCTCGTCGGCCGGCTCATTCCGGTTGTCGGCGATACCTATTCCGACCCGGAAAAAGGCACGGGCGCGGTGAAGATCACGCCGGCGCATGATTTCAACGATTTCGAGGTCGGCAAGCGCCACTCGCTTGCGTTCATCAACGTCTTCGCGCCGGACGCGACGATGAAGCTCGAGCCGCAAAGCGCATTCGATGAGGGCGTTGCGCCCTCGACCGATCTCATTGCCGTCTTCGCGCTCAACGGGCTCGACCGTTTCGAGACGCGAAAGCGCGTTGTCGCCATGATGGAGGAGCGCGGGCTTTTGCGCCTGGCGGAGCCGCATACGCACGCGGTACCTCATGGTGACCGCTCGAACGTGCCGGTCGAGCCCTATCTCACCGACCAATGGTTTGTGGACGTGAAGCCGCTCGCCGAGAAGGCGATGGCGGCGGTGCGCGAAGGCAAGACGCGCATCGTGCCTCGGAATTGGGAGAAGACCTTCTTCCAATGGATGGAAAACATCGAGCCTTGGTGCGTGTCGCGCCAGCTTTGGTGGGGCCATCAGATCCCGGCGTGGTACGCGCCGGACGGGACCGTCTACGTCGCCGAGACGCAAGACGAGGCGCTCGCCTCAGCCCTTGCAAATGCGGTGGTGAAGGAAGAGCTTTCGCAGGAACAGGCTCGCGCTCTCGTGCTCGATCCCGAACGCCGAGCGAGCTATCTCAGGCGCGACGAGGACGTGCTCGACACTTGGTTCTCCTCCGCGCTCTGGCCCTTCTCGACGCTCGGCTGGCCGGAGCAAACGCCAGAGCTCGCCCGCTATTATCCGACAGACGCACTCGTCACCGGCTTCGACATCATCTTTTTCTGGGTGGCCCGGATGATGATGATGGGCTTGAACTTCATGGAGGAGGTGCCCTTCCGCGACGTCTACATCCACGCGCTCGTGCGCGACGAAAAGGGTGCCAAGATGTCGAAGTCGAAAGGCAACGTCATCGACCCGCTCGTCGTCATCGACAAATTCGGCGCGGACGCCCTGCGCTTCACACTAGCGGCCTTGGCGGCGCAAGGGCGCGACGTGAAAATGTCGATGCAGCGCGTCGAAGGCTATCGCAATTTCGCAACGAAGCTTTGGAACGCGGCGCGCTTTGCGCAGATGAACGGTTGTGCGACACGCGAGGCGTTCGACCCGGCCGCGGTTTCGGGAACGCTCAACCGATGGGCGCTGGGCGAGCTTGCACGTGCCGCTCGCGAAGTGAGCGCCGGCATCGAGGCTTACAAATTCAACGAGGCCGCGGGCGCGATCTACCGCTTCATCTGGAACAGCTTCTGCGATTGGTATCTCGAGCTCGCCAAGCCCGTTCTTCAAGGCGAGGGCGAGGCGGGCAAGGAGGAGACCCAGGCGACCATCGCCTTCGTGCTCGAAGGGGCGGTAAAGCTTCTGCACCCGTTCATGCCTTTCATCACCGAGGAGCTGTGGGCGAGCTTCCACCCAAAAGCGTCGGACGATGCGAATCGCGACGAGAGGGTCCTGGCGCTCGCCTCATGGCCCGAGCTCCAGGGACTCGACGCGCCGCGGGCGGAGGCCGAGATCGGCTGGCTCATCGATCTCGTCACCGAGATCCGCTCTGTGCGCGCGGAGATGAACGTGCCGGCCGGCGCACAAATTCCGCTCGCTCTCGTTTCGCCGTCCACCGAGACCAAAACGAGGCTCGAGCATTGGGACGCGGTCCTCAAGCGACTCGCGAGGCTCTCGAGCGTCGAGAGCGCAAGCGAGCCGCCCGCGCAATCGGCGCAAATCCTGGTGCGCGGAGAGACGGCGGCGCTGCCGCTTGCCGGCGTCATCGATATCGCGGCCGAGCGCTCGCGCCTTTCCAAGGAGCGCGACCGCTTGAGCGCGGATGTCGCCAAGATCGACGCGAAGCTCGCCAATGCCGATTTCGTGAAACGCGCACCCGAGGAGGTTGTCGACGAGCAGCGCGAGCGGCGCGAAGCTGCGCTCGCCCGCATGGCCAAACTCGAAGAAGCACTGAAGCGCTTGGCTTGAGGCGCGGGCATGAACTTGGCGAGGCGCTTGCGCCGACTTGCAGCGGCGGCGCTTTTGATGCTCGTCCTCATTGCAGTCACCGCGATGGCGACCGGCCAGCCGGGTAGTCCTGATCTCTTCCCGCCAAAGCCAGGCGAGCCTGCGACCACCGTGTATGTGGTCGCCTCTGCCTACCATTCCGGTCTCGTCCTACCCGTCCCGGAACTTGCTCGGGCGGCCGAAGACCTCTCGCGTGGCGAGGTTGTCGGCGTTGCCGAGCGTTTCAAAGCGTATGGCTTCGTGGAGATCGGGTGGGGCGATGAAGGTTTTTATCGCCTCGTGCCGACGATTTCAGAGCTCGAAATCCGCGAAGCTGCGAGAGCTCTCCTGCGTCCGGACAATCCGTCGGTTCTCCATGTGGTCGGATTGGCGCGATCGCCGTCCGAAACGCTCCAAGGGGCGCGCATCTTGCCGATCACTCTGACCAAGAGAGGCTTTGACCGTTTGGTCTGGCGCCTCGGCGACAGCATGGCCTTGGAGAATGGTCGCCCGGTCGAGCTCGGGCCCGGCCTCTACGGGCCGAGCCTATTTTACCGAGCGCGCGGCGCCTTCAACATCTTCAATGTGTGCAATCACTGGGTAGCCAAAGAGCTGAATGCGGCGGGCCTTCCCATCCTCCCCCTTCTCGACACGATACCGGCAGGGCTCCTGGTCGATCTCGGTCGGAATGTACGACCGAATACGAACTAAACAATAATACAAACCCTCGGCGTTACCGCCGGGAAAGGTGTGGATGCGCGCGCCGAGCGCGCGCATGGCGGTGATCGGTTATTCTTCGTAGAGGTCGCGCAGCGTTTTCAAGATTTGCGCGAGAACCGCATCAGGAATTGCACCAAGCCTCTTCACGAGTCGTCGCTTGTCGAGAGCCCGGCTTTGCTCGAGCAATACGAGCCCAGCCACGCCGCGAAATTTTGACCGGCACCCTAAATCCGGCTTCGCGACTTCCCGACGTCATGGGCGCAACGATGACAGTGCGCAAATGATCATGAACTTCACGCGGCGAGATGACGACGCATGGCCGGGTCTTCTTGATTTCGGCGCCGACGGTGGGATCGAGAGCTGCGAGCCGGATGTCTCCGCGCTTTACCATTCGAGGCGGTCGTCACCTTCATTGGCAAATTCGGGCCAAACCAATTCGTCATCATAAGCGTCGGCGATGCGTTTGGCGTCCTCGGCCCAGCCGGCTCGCGGTCGCCGGGGAGCACGTTCGATAACGAGCCGACCCGCTTCGACTTTCAGCTCGACGCTGTCGCCGGCTTTGGCTCCGATCTTTGATAACAGCGGTTTTGGAATGATCACGCCGGCGGAATTGCCGAATTTTTTAAGTGCGCTCAACATGGTGCTCTCCCAGGGGGCGAACCATAGGCCATCTGCAGCACCAGGAGCGCCTCCCGCCTACACCCCGATCACACGTTTCTGGAAGCCTCTCGCCGCCATCACGGGCTTCTTCGACGAGATGATGCGTGAGTTGATGCCTTGCCAGCCGATCTCGCCGGAGAGGCGGCCGAACTCGATCTTCGGGCAGCGGTTCATGACGACCTTGATACCTGCCGCTTCGGCGCGCGCGGCTGCTTCGTCGTTGCGCACCGAAAGCTGCATCCAGATGACCTTGGGCTTCGGCTCCAGCGTGAGCGCTTCGTCGACGATCGGGCCTGCGGCTTTCGAGTTCCTGAAGATTTCGACCATATCGAGAGGTTCGCGAATGTCCTTCAAGCTCGCGACGACTTCCTGGCCGAGGATCTTCTGTCCGGCGAGTCCCGGGTTGACGGGGATCACTTTGTAGCCGCGCTCGGAAAGATATTTAAGGACGATGTAGCTCGGTCGCGCCGGGTTCGCGCTCGCGCCGACGAGCGCCAGCGTCTTGGTCGTCGTCAATATGCCCTTGATATAGGCGTCGGGGTATGAGTCGTGGTTCAAGGCAAGCCTCGGTCAGAGCTTTTGCGGATTGCCGGGCAGGATTTCGATCGCGTAAGCGGTCCCGTCGGCGTCGGTCATCGTTCCTTTCAGGCCATCAGGATCGAGCTTGATCGTATAGCAGGTCTCGTCATCATCGTCCGGGAATTCCTCGCACAGGGTCTCCCCATCGCTCGCCCATTGCCCGGAAGCGACGTCCCCGCCGCGCTTCATCTTCACCGTTCCACTCGTGTCGTAAAAAGCGAAATAGGGAACGCCATCGGCGGTTCCAGTCATAGTGTTGCCGACCACCCTCTCGACCGCCGCGTGGCCCTCAATGCCGCGGCCAGGTGAGGGGACCTGTTGTTGCGCCAGCGCTGTTCCCGGCGCGATCATCAAGAATATCGAGATCGCGAGCGGCGTTTTCAACGTCGGGCCTTGGCCATGATGCGCTTCGCCTCGCGGGTCGTCGAAGTCTTTTGCCTTTTTAGGTTTTTCGGACGCCCGTTTGAGAGCCTTGTCCCAAAAACCCGCGCAAAGATCGTCTCGACATGCTTGAGATGGTAGGTGAGGTCGAATTCGGCGGCGATCTCCTTTTGGGAAAGGTAGCGGCGCACCTCCGCGTCCGCGGTGAGAAGCGTGTGGAAATCGCCTTCGCCGCGCCAGACGGGCATCGCATTTCGCTGCACGAGCCGATAGGCGTCCTCGCGCGATGCCCCCCTTTGCGTGAGCGCCAGCATGATGCGTTGCGAGTTCACGAGACCGCCGAGCCGGTCGAGATTCTTCTTCATCGTCGCCGGATAGACGAGAAGCTTTTCGATGAGCCCGGCGAGGCGCGCCAAGGCGAAATCAAGCGCGATGGTCGCATCGGGCGCGATGACGCGTTCGACGGAGGAGTGCGAGATGTCGCGCTCATGCCACAAGGCCACGTTCTCCATCGCGGGAAGCGCATATCCGCGCACGAGCCGCGCAAGCCCGGTGATGTTTTCCGACAGCACGGGGTTGCGTTTGTGCGGCATGGCCGAAGAGCCCTTCTGACCTTCCGAGAAGAACTCCTCCGCCTCATAAACCTCGCTTCGTTGCAAATGACGGATTTCGGTCGCGAGGCGTTCCATCGAGGAGGCGATCACCGCAAGCGTGGCGAAGAACATGGCGTGCCGATCGCGCGGGATGATCTGGGTCGAGACGGGTTCGACGCTAAGTCCCATCTCCTCGGCGACATAAGCCTCGACCCTCGGATCGACACTCGCGAAGGTGCCGACGGGCCCCGAGATCGCGCAGGTCGAGATCTCGGCTTTGGCGGCGAGGAGGCGTGCCCTCGCGCGGCAGAATTCCGCGTAAGCCGCCGCAAGCTTCAGGCCGAACGTCAAGGGTTCGGCGTGGATGCCGTGCGAGCGTCCGATGGTCGGCGTGAGCTTATGCTCGAAGGCGCGCCGCTTGAGCGCCGAAAGCAAGGCGTCGAGATCGGCCAGAAGAATGTCGCAGGCGCGCTTGAGCTGCACCGCGAAGCAGGTGTCGAGCACGTCGGAAGAGGTCATCCCCTGGTGCAGGAAACGGGCTTCCGGGCCGACGATTTCGTTGAGGTGCGTGAGGAAGGCAATGGTGTCGTGCTTCACCTCGCGCTCGATCTCATCGATGCGCCCGACATCGAAGACCGCGTCCTTTCCCTTCTTCCAGATCGCCTCGGCGGCTTTGCGCGGAATGACGCCAAGCTTTGCCATCGCGCTCGCCGCATGCGCCTCGATCTCGAACAGGATGCGAAAACGCGTCTGCGGCTCCCAGATCGCGGCCATCGCGGGGCGGGTGTAACGCGGGATCATCGCGGACCTCGATCTTTAGGCGATCTCGCCGCGCGCGGCGGCCGCCGCTTGGCGGATGGCGGCGATGTTCTCGCCATATGCATGCGGGCCGTCCTTGAACACGGCCGCACCCGCCACGAGCACATTGGCGCCCGCCGCCGCGACTGCGCCCGCCGTTTGCGGCGTGACCCCGCCATCGACCTCGATGTCGATGTCGCGATCGCTCGCCATGGCGCGGACGCGCGCGATCTTCTCGACGACCTCTGGAATGAACGCTTGTCCCCCGAACCCCGGATTGACCGTCATCACCAGGATCTGATCGACGAGATCCAGGAGGTAGGCGACGGCGTCCTCCGGTGTTCCCGGATTGAGCACGATGCCGGCGCGTTTTCCCGCCGCCCGGATCGCCTGCAGCGACCGGTGCGGATGCGGCCCGGCCTCGACATGGATCATGATCATGTCCGCGCCCGCCTTGGCGAAGGCTTCGATATACGGGTCCGCCGGGGCGATCATCAGGTGCGTGTCGAGGGGTCTCTTCGCATGTGGCCTTACGGCGGAGACGATGCCGGGGCCGATCGTGATGTTCGGCACGAAATGGCCGTCCATGACATCGACATGGACGTAGTCGGCACCCGCCGCTTCGATCGAGCGCACCTCCTCGCCGAGCTTGGCGAAATCGGCCGAGAGGATCGAGGGAGCGATCTTGAGGGGACGCATGCGAGGGGCGCTAGCATCTTGGGATGCGCACGGCAACCGGGTGAACGGTGGCGCCGAATGCGAGAGCCGCCCCCTCAGGCCGGCGCGCCGAGCATCGGGCCGGGCGCGCGCCAGCGCCCGCTCCGCAACAGCAGCCAGAGCGCAATCGCCGCGTTGAGCACGTTCCAGGCGACGCCATTGGCGAATGCTGCCTGGTAGGAGTTGGTGAGGTCGAAGATGAGTCCGTTCATCCAGCCGCCGAGCGCCATGCCGATAACGGTCGCCATGATGGCGATCGAGACGCGCGTGCCGGCCTCCTTCTGCGGAAAATAGTCGCGCACGATGAGCGCGTAGCAAGGCACGATGCCACCTTGCACGAGACCGAAAAGCGCCGAGATGGCGTAGAGCGAAGTGAGTCCGCTGAAGCCGATATAAAGGATCAGGGAGGCCCCTTGCGCCGCCGAGCCGATGAGGAGCGTCGGCAAGGCCCCGATCCGGTCCGCGATCAGCCCTGAGCCGATTCGGCTGATGATACCGAGGCCCAGCATCATCGAAAGCATAGTGGCGCCGACGGCGGGGCCATAGCCGAGATCGGCGCAATAGGCGACGAGATGCGCCTGCGGCATCGACATGGCGACGCAGCAGGCGACGCCCGCTACGCCGAGCAGTGCCA
>JAFBAS010000189.1 GCA_019247605.1 Hyphomicrobiales bacterium | reverse complement strand
TGACCTTCACGGCCGATCTCGGCCAGGGCGAGGAATTGGAGAGCGCGCGCCAGAAAGCCATCCTGCTCGGCATCAAGCCTGAGAACATCTTCATCGAGGATGTGCGCGAGGAATTCGCGCGCGATTACGTTTTCCCGATGTTTCGCGCGAACGCGCAATATGAGGGGCTTTATCTTCTCGGCACGTCCATCGCGCGCCCGCTGACCGCAAAAAAGCAGATCGAGATCGCCGAGAAGACGGGCGCCGACGCGGTCGCCCACGGAGCGACCGGCAAAGGCAATGATCAGGTACGCTTCGAGCTCGCCTATTACGCTCTGAAGCCGGACATCACCGTCATCGCACCCTGGCGCGAATGGGACCTCGCGAGCCGCACTGCCCTTCTCGACTTCGCCGAAAAGAATCAGATCCCGATCGCCAAGAACAAGCGCGGCGAGGCTCCCTTCTCCGTGGATGCGAATCTCCTGCACGCTTCCTCGGAGGGGAGGGTGCTCGAGGATCCGGCGACCGAGGTGCCCGATTACGTATATTCGCGCACGATCGATCCCGAGGCCGCGCCCGACAAGGCGACCATCATCACCGTCGACTTCGAGAAGGGTGACCCGGTCGCGATCGACGGCAAGAAGCTCTCGCCGGCCTCGCTCTTGGCGAAACTCAACGAGTTCGGCCGCGAAAACGGCATCGGCCGGCTCGACCTGGTCGAGAACCGCTTCGTCGGGATGAAGTCGCGCGGCATGTACGAGACGCCGGGCGGCACCATCTTGTTGCAGGCGCACCGCGCCATCGAGAGCATCACGCTCGACCGCGGCGCGGCTCATCTGAAGGACGAGATCATGCCGCGCTACGCCGAGCTCATCTACAACGGTCTCTGGTTCTCGCCGGAACGCGAAATGCTTCAGGCGCTGATCGACAAGAGCCAAGCCGCCGTCACCGGCCGCGTGACGCTCAAGCTTTACAAAGGCTCCGCCTGGACGATCGGGCGCGAAAGCCCCTACTCGCTTTATGACAAGGAACTCGTCACCTTCGAGGAGGGTGCCGTCGCGTATGATCACCGCGACGCCGGCGGCTTCATCAAGCTCAACGCGCTGAGGCTGCGGACCCTCGCGCAAAGGCGACGCGCCAAGGGTGTATAAGCCGCGCCAGGCTGGGAAATCGAGAGGGGTTAGATGCGGACCGTCCTTGGGGGCTGCCTATGCCAAAGCGTGGGCTTCGAAGTCGATCTTCCCTTCACGAAATTCGTGAGGTGCCATTGTTCGCGATGCCGAGGAGCAACGGGCAGCGCTTTCGCCGTTAACGCGTATGTTTTACCGCCAGCCTTTCGCTGGAGGCGCGGACAAGAGCATGTCGCGCGCTTCGACCTTCCTGAGGCGCGCAGCTTCTCGACCTCCTTTTGCCGGTGCTGCGGATCACCACTTCCCCACCACACGCGAAGTGGCCGGGAAGTGATTATTCCCGCGGGCTCTCTTCTCGACGATCCCGGCGTATCGCCGAGCCTCGATTCCTGTTGGAGCTCGCGCGCCGCCTGGCTGTCTGACGCCGGCGATTTGCCGAAACCCGAATAGATTAACATCGAGCAATTTCGCGCCAGGACTACTGTGTCACCGTCCCGGTTACCCCCCAGCTATCCGACACGACATAGCCTTGCGGATAAGGATCGTCCGGATCGAGCAGGTAATCGTGGAACCCCGTGATCCAGGCTCGTCCTTCGATCGCCGGGATGATGGCTTTCCTGTCACCGATCTTCGTTTCCGACACGATCCGGCCGTGAAAATGCGAGCCGATGATTGATTCATGGGTCATCGCATCGCCGACCTTCATCAATCCCCTCGCATGGAGCACGGCAAGGCGCGCCGAAGTGCCCGTGCCGGTCGGGCTCCTGTCGGAGCGGCCCGGCGCCACGATGCAGGTGTTGCGTGTCACCTTGCCGACACCCTCGAACGGCCTGTCGAATTGCACGATGGAAACGCCGCTTATTCCCGGATTTTCCGGATGGACGACCGAAAGCTGCTCGCGCGCCGCGAGCCTGATGCGTTCACCGAGGACGGCGAGTTCGCGCGCTTCCGAGGGCTCGATGCCAAAGCCGAGCTTCTCCGCATCGACGATGGCATAGAACATGCCGCCATACGCGATGTCCACTCCGATCGTGCCGTGACCCTCGATTTCGAGCTTCGCATCGAGCTTGTCGACGAAGCTCGGCACGTTCTCGAACTCGACCGAGCGGCATTTTCCGGCTTCGCAGCGCGCCACCGCCTTGACCGGTCCGGCGGGCGTGTCGACCCACACCACCGTCTCGGGCTCGTGCATCTCCACCATGCCGGTTTCCAAAAGCACGGTCACGGTGCAGATGAGGTTCGATCCCGACATCGGCACATATTCGGTCGGCTCCATAATGATCACGCCGACATCACATCGAGGGTCGATCGCCGGCGTGATGATATTGACGTGGCGGCAGACGCTGCCGCGCGGTTCGCACAAAAGAAAGCGGCGGACGTGATCGAAGTCGCGCTCCATCACGCGCATGCGCTCGAACATGGATGCGCCCTTCGGCGGCAGGAAGCCACCGATGACGACGTCGCCGACTTCCCCCTCCGCGTGGCAACCAACGACCGAGAGCATCGATCGGCTTCGCATGATGGACCTCGTATTCGCCTTGTGCCTGGAATGAGTGTCGCGAGCCTCGCTGTGTTTTCTCGGCGCGCCTCAATGGGAGCGAGGCAAGCCGAGCACGTGCTCGGCGAGATAGGAAAGGATGAGGTTCGTCGAAATCGGTGCCACTTGGTAAAGTCGCGTCTCGCGAAACTTCCTTTCGACGTCGTATTCCTCGGCAAAGCCGAAGCCGCCATGCGTCTGCAGGCAGGCATTGGCCGCCTCCCACGAGGCATCCGCCGCAAGCATCTTCGCCATATTGGCTTCAGCGCCGCAATCGGTCCCCGCCTCGTAGCGTCGGATCGCCTCGCGCACCATGAGCTCGGCAGCGCGCATGGCGGCATAAGCCTTGGCGAGTGGAAATTGCACCCCTTGATTTTGACCGATGGGCCGGTCGAATACGATGCGCTCGCGCGCGTAGGCGCAGGCCTTTTCAATGAACCACTTGGCGTCGCCGATGCACTCGGCCGCGATCAGGATGCGCTCGGCATTCATGCCCGAAAGCACATACCGAAAGCCCCTTCCCTCTTCGCCGATGAGATTTTCGGCCGGAATGCGCACATCATCGAAGAACACCTCGGTTGTGGCGTGGTTCATCATCGTGCGGATCGGACGAATGGTGAGGCCAGAGGATCTGGCCGCCTGCATGTCGAGGATAAAAACCGAGAGGCCGTCCGTGCGCTTCTTTCCCATCTCCTTCGGCGCCGTGCGCGCAAGGAGCAGCATCAGGTCGGAATGTTCCGCTCGGCTGGTCCAGATTTTCTGGCCGTTGATGACGTAGTGGTCTTTCTCGCGGCGAGCGGAGGTCTTGATCGAGCCCGTATCCGTCCCGCTCGTCGGCTCGGTGACGCCGAAAGCCTGCAAACGAAGCTCGCCGGAGGCGATGCGCGGCAGGTAGGCACGCTTTTGCGCTTCGCTGCCATGGCGAAGCAACGTGCCCATGATGTACATCTGCGCGTGGCAGGCACCCCCATTGCCGCCCGAATGTTGGATCGTCTCCAGAATTGCGGCGGCGGCCGACAAGGGAAGACCCGCTCCCCCATGTTCCTCCGGGATGAGGGCCGCAAGGAAGCCGGATTGTCCAAGCGCCGCGACGAATTCGGACGGGTAGGCCATTTCCCGATCGAGCTTGCGCCAATACTCGGGTGGAAAGCCCTCGCAAAGCTTACGAACCGCTTCGCGGATCTCCTCGTGGCCGAGAGACTCGCCCGTCCGTGCATTATGCTCGCGCATCATGAGCGCAAACTAGCCTTGAGGGCGCGTTCGCGCAAAGATGGAGTTCGTGAGTCGGACGGAGGGCGCGGTGGTGGCCTTGAAGGTGAAAGGGGTGCGCGAACTGGTCGCGCGGGCGCGCAAGGCCGAGGGAGGCCAGCGCAAGACCCTCGCGGGCGAAGCGCGAGAATGGCCGCTCGCGGTTTACCACGCATTGCGGGAAGCCGGTGTGAGGCACATGGCTTTCGTGCCCGATGCCGGCCATTCCGAGCTCATCCAGCTCTTCGATGCCGACAAGAACGTCACCTCGAATGTGTTGACGACCGAGGAGGAAGGCATTGCCATCGCATCGGGCGCTTGGCTCGGCGGAATGCGAAGCGTGATCTTGATGCAATCGAGTGGGGTCGGCAATTGCATCAACATGCTCTCGCTCGCGACGATCTCACGGTTTCCCTTGCTCATGCTGGTGACGATGCGTGGTGAATGGGCCGAGTTCAACCCGTGGCAAGTGCCGATGGGGCGGGCAACGGAACCGGCCTTGAACGCCATCGGTGTGCGCACGATGCGTGCCGAAGCGCCAGAAGAGCTCATCGAGATCGTCGGCTCCGCCGCCACCCTCGCCTACGAGGCGGATCAACAAATCGCGGTGCTGATCTCGCAACGCATGCTCGGACGCAAGAAATGGTGAAGCCCATAACGGTGAAGCCCATGAGCAAAGTGTCCGGGCTTGACAGGCGTCAGGCTGTCGCCGCCCTCCTGAAGGATCGCGGCGATCTCCTCGTGCTGTGCGGCCTCGGGTCGCCGAGCTATGACGTGCATGCCGCAGGTGACCATGATGCCAATTACTACCTGTGGGGCGCGATGGGTGCGGCCGCTCTCATGGGCCTTGGCCTTGCGCAAGCAAGGCCTGAACGCGACGTTCTCGTGATCACAGGTGACGGCGAGCAGCTCATGGGCCTCGGCGGCCTCGCGACGATTGCGGTCGCCAAACCGACGAACTTGACGATTGTGGTGATCGACAATGGTCACTTTGGCGAGACCGGAATGCAAAAGAGCCACACGGGTCATGGGCTCGAGATCGCCAAGCTCGCGCAAGCCTGTGGCCTCGAAGCTCGCGTTTTGCAGAGCCTCGAGGAGATCAAGGCTTCACGCACCCAATTACACCGAAAGTCGAAGGGGCCCCGCCTTTACGTAATCAAAGTGAAGGCCGAGAACGTGCCGCGCTCGCTTCCTCCTCGTGACGCGGTGCATTTGAAGAACCGCTTCCGAACGAAGCTCGGGCTGTTACTGAGTTAGACTAGGGCCACTTTTCTCAGGCGAAATGCCGGAGTTTCTCGGAGCACCCCAATTCAATGACTCTCGTTGTTGGCCGAATAGAGGGGCCACGCTTGGCTATTGTGTCCGATACACTCTTAATCGAACACAATCAGCCACTTCCCTTCCAAAGCGGTGTGATCAAATCATGTATGCTTCCAGGTAATATCTGCGTTTCATTCGCGAATTCCCCAATTACGGCCGAACGCACATTTCGAGAATTTGTCGATCGGCATCCTGCTGGCGCAAGCTTCGCTGACGTTGTTTCCTTCTTCAAACGCTCCAGCGCAGATACAGGGAATGACTACCTGGTTGCGTTTGCGAACCCTGCGAAGCTTCTCAAGATTGTGGATGGGCGCCATGTGCGAAGTCTCTCTAAGACGAACTGGATCGGCGATCAAGCTGCTTTCGAACGATTTAGGGAGTTCGAGTCAAAACAGAGACGAAGA
>JAFBAS010000149.1 GCA_019247605.1 Hyphomicrobiales bacterium | reverse complement strand
ATCCTGCGCATCGAGGAAAAGAAGGACACGCTCTCTTACGACGGGGCGCCGGATGTAGCCCTCATCGAAGCGCGCGGCTTGTCTGAAGAGCGAGTGCTCGCCCATGTGCTCGACGCAGCCGCTCTCCATGCGCGCGAGCATGTGCTGAAAGAAGAGTTCACCGAGGCACTCGCGGCTCTTGCCGAGCTTCGCCCCGCGGTCGATGCTTTTTTCGAGAAGGTCACGGTCAACGATCCCGACCCGGCGCTTCGCGCGAACCGACTGAAGCTTCTCTCAGGCCTGCGGCGCGCGGTGCACGAGGTCGCGGATTTTTCCAGGATCGAAGGCTGAACCTGGACGAGGCGAAACGCAGCCTTTTTCGATCTCTGTCGAACCCCTCGTCTCACGCCTCTTGATCGAGCGCCGCACCGGCGAGCGGATAAGCGGCCTCGACGACGTAGGGGCCTCCGCCGATCGAAGCGCGTGACGAGAAGAGCGCGAAGCGAGAGACGCTGAAGCGCTGGACCGGAAAACGTCCCAGCGAAGCAATGAAGAAGGCGGCCGCTTCGGCCGGCGTGCCGCGCAAGCGCGCAAGTGTCACATGCGGTGTGAACTTGCGGGTTTCCGGCGCCATGCCGGCGCGACGCGCGATGCTCTCATGCTCGGCCTGAAGCGCGGTTAGCTGCGCCGTCGGCTTCACCAAGGCGACGAGCGCACGCGGCCTGTCTCCGCCGAAGACGTCGAGCGCGTCGATGGTGAGCTCGAGCGTGCGCCGCCGCACCCCGTCGAGGGCGTGGGCGAAATCGTCCGCCATGCGCCCGTCGATGTCGCCCGCGAAACGCAAGGTCACGTGGTAATTCGCGGCATCGATCCAACGCGCGCCGGTAAGGCCACCGCGCAGCGAAGCGAGCGCGCCGGCCACGCGTGCTGGAATCTCGAGTCCTGTGAAGAGGCGGGGCATGGCTGGGCTACTCGCGGACCTCCTTGAACGTGTCGCGGAAAGGATGCGCCGGATAGACGCCGAGAATGCGGAACTCGCGCGAGAAGAATTCGAGCTCCTCGAGTGCGCGTTTCAGCGGCAGATCGTCGGGATGACCGTCCACCTCCGCATAAAACATGGTGGCGAAGAACTGCCCTTCGACCATGTAGCTTTCGAGCTTGGTCATGTTGACGCCATTCGTGGCGAAGCCGCCGAGCGCCTTATAAAGCGCCGCGGGGAGGTTTCGCACACGGAAGATGAAGCTCGTCACCGTCGGACCATTGCCGTGAGCGGCGCGCTCGTCGTTCTTCGACAGGATGATGAAACGGGTGGTGTTGTGCTTTTCGTCCTCGACATCCTTCATGAGGATGTCGAGCCCGTAGATCTGCGCCGCAAGCCTTGTAGCGAGCGAGGCTTTTGCCCTGTCGTTCCATTCGGCGACTTCGCGGGCCGAGCCCGCCGTGTCGGCAGCCACATGGGCGCGCAGACCGAGTTTGCGGATGATCTTGCGGCATTGGCCAAGCGCGTGCACGTGGCTGTAGACATCCTTCACGCTGTCGAGCTTTGCGCCCTTCGGGGCGCAGAGCTGAAAGCGGATCGGCAGGAAGTGCTCGCCGATGATGTGAAGGCCCGAGCGAGGCAGGAGATGGTGAATGTCGGCGACCCGCCCGGCCACCGAGTTCTCGATCGGAATCATGGCGAGTGAGGCCGGGCCGTCGGAAACGGCCGCGAAGGCGTCCTCGAAAGTCGGGGTCGGCAACGGCTCCCATCCGGGATGCACCTCCTCGCACGCGATGTGGGAATTCGCGCCCGGCTCACCCTGATAGGAGATGATCTTCTTTTCAGTCACGGGTGTCTCCGGAAAGGGCCGCGCGCCGCTCCAGCACGGCCCGCGCGCGTTCGAGGTCCTTCGGGGTGTCGACGCCGAGAGGCACGTCATCGACGAGCATGATGTCGATGCGCATTCCCGCCTCGAGCGCGCGAAGCTGCTCGAGCCTTTCCCTCACTTCGAGCGTGGAGGGGGGCAAGGCGACGTAGCGCTCAAGGGCTGCGCGCCGATAGGCATAGAGCCCGATATGATGGAAAAGCGGGCCGGGCCCGCTCGGAGCAGTGGCACGGGTGAAATAAAGCGCCCGCAGGCGCCCTGGCGAAAGTTCGGAGCCGACAGCCTTGACGACGGAAGGGTCATGCCGTTCCTCCTCGCGCGTGATCACGCAAGCGAGCGTTGCGATGTCGACGAGAGGGTCCGCGAGCGGCTCGACGGCAGTGGTGATGACATCGGGATCAATCGTCGGCAAATCGCCCTGGAGGTTGACGATCACGTCATGGCGGCCCTTGGGATCGCAAGCTCGGAGCGCCTCGAAGATGCGTGAGGAACCGTTGAGATGGTCCTCCCCTGTGATCACCGCTTCTCCACCGGCGCGCCGCACCGCCTCGGCGATCTCACGGCTGTCAGTCGCGACGCAAACCGGGCCGATCCCCGCCTCGCAGGCCCGCCGCCAGACATGCACGATCATGGGCTCGCCGGCGATCAGCGCAAGCGGTTTGTCCGGCAGACGGGTCGCCGCGAGCCGCGCGGGAATGAGAATGATGGGATCTTGCATCTTCGGTTCCGGTGGAGCACGGCGGTTCCCTCTGGGATCCGCCGAACCCCTCGCCGGCAAAGCGGCGAAAAGTAGCATCTGGCAACCGGCTTATACGAGTTGCGCGGATGGGCGCAATGCGGCTATGGCGTGTGGCGAGATCATGGCTTCCTCCGGCCGGAGGCAGTCTCGGGCCAGCCGCTAAAGACCGAGGGCAGGATGGACTCCTTCGAATTCAATAAGATCGCGGGCGGCGTGCTCGGCACCCTGCTCTTCGTGATGGCGCTGAGCGTCGTCTCGGGCGGCTTGTTCACGCCTGCCAAACCCGCCATTCCGGGGTACGATCTTCCTTCCGCCGCCCCCGAAGGAAAAGGAGGCGCGCCGGCGCCTGAGCCCACGCTTCCGCTTCCAGAGCTCCTCGCCAAGGCCGATCCCGCGTCCGGCAAAAAGGACGCAACGATCTGCACGACCTGCCATTCCTTCGGCAAGGGTGAGCCTTCGAAGACGACCGGGCCCAATTTGTATGGGGTTGTCGGGCGCGTTCATGCCGCCGACAAGGATTTCGACTATTCGCAAGCCAATCGCGATTTGGGCGCCAAGGGCGAAAAATGGACCTATGACGCCATATTCAACTTCATCAAAGGCCCAAGGGACTACATGCCGGGCACCAAAATGACCTATGCCGGCATGCCGAAAGCGGAGGACCGCGCCAACGTCCTCGCCTATTTGCGCACGCTCTCGGACAATCCCGAGCCACTGCCCACCGCGACCGCCCAGGCAGCACCTGCCGCCACGCCGGCGAAAGAGCCGGCCGCTCCGGTCAAAGGCGGCCAAGAGGCGCCGAAGGAGCCGGAACAGGGCCAACAGCCCGCGAGCGAGGCGCCCAAGCAATAAGCGCGGCGAATTTCTCCTCGTCTAGGGTTGTTCTTGCACCGCAGGTCGGCGGCTGCGACATCGGCTTGCCGCATTCTCGCGTTTGATCCCACAATAAGGCCGAGGGCCGAATTCGACCGGAGGCGGGGAACGCCATGAAATTTGCTTTTACGCGGCGTGACGCGGCCAGGTTTGCGCTCGCGGCAGCCGTCTGGCGCTTTCCCCGGATCGCTGGCGCGGCCGATGGCGAGATCGAGACGCATGGGCTCTCCTCCTTCGGCGACCTCGCCGAGCCCGAGGATTTCAAACGTTTCGCCTATGTGAACCCGGATGCGCCCAAGGGGGGCACCTTGGTGGTGCAGTTGCGAACCGAAGCCGGCAATCAGAATTTCGATACCTTCAACACGCTCAACATCCACACCTTCAAGGGCGATGGCGCGGCCGGCATGGACGCGACCTTCGACACTTTGATGAGCGGGGGTGCCGATGAGCCCGAATCGCTTTACGGTCTCCTAGCGCGGCGCATCAGGGTGTCCGCCGACAAGTTCACCTATCGCTTCCTCTTGCGGCCGGAGGCGCGTTTCCACGACGGCTCACGGCTCACCGCTCAGGATGTCGCGTTCTCGCTGATGACGCTCAAGGAAAAGGGCCACCCGACCGAGCGCGCCGTGCTGACCCAAATGCTGGGCGCGGAGGCGGAGGCCGAGGACATCGTTCGCGTCACGCTTTCCGATAAGCGCAGCCGCGACCTGCATCTCATCATCGCCTCCTCCCCGATCTTCTCGAAAGCCTATTGGAGCACCCGCGACTACGAAGCCTCGACGCTCGAGCCTCCGCTCGGTTCGGGCCCTTACAAGGTCGGTCGCTTCGATGCGGGCCGCTTCATCGAATTCGATCGCGTCGCCGATTACTGGGGCAAGGACCTGCCCGTGAATGTCGGCATCAACAACTTCGACCACATCCGCTTCGAATACTACCGCGACCGGCAAGTGGCATTCGAGGCTTTCAAGGCCGGCAAGATCAATTTCCAGGAGGAATACACCTCGCGCATATGGGCAACGGGCTACGATTTCCCGGCGGTCCGCGAAGCGCGCGTGAAAAAGGAGGCTTTGCAGAACGATCTGCCGGCCGGGCCGCAAGGTTGGTATTTCAATTTGCGGCGGCCGATGTTCAAGGACTCGCGCATTCGCGAAGCGATTGGGCTCGCTTTCGATTTCGAGTGGACCAACAAGAACATCATGTATTCGCTCTACAAGCGGATGACGTCCTTTTTCGAAAATTCGGAGAACAAGGCTGTCGGCAAGCCGGGACCGGAGGAACTCGCCATCCTCGAGCCCTTGCGCGGCAAGGTATCGGAAGAATGCTTCGGCGAGCCCTATCTGCCGCCGGTCTCCGACGGCTCGGGCTCGGACCGCAAATTGCTGCGCCGCGCCGACGAGCTCTTGATGTCGGCGGGGTGCAAGCGCGATGGCACCACGCTCAAGCTGCCGGACGGCACGCCGTTCGCCTTCGAGTTCCTGGATTCTTCGCCCGCGCTGCAGCCGCACACGGAGCCCTTCGAGGCCAATTTGCGGCGCCTCGGCATCACCGCGACTTCGCGAATCGTGGATGCCGCGCAGTACAATGCACGCACGAACCAGTATGACTTCGATGTGGTCAGCATGCGCCTTGGCGGCTCGCGGACGCCGGGGGATGATTTACGCGTCGTCTACGGTTCGGAGGCGGCGGCCAACCCCGGCTCGCGCAACCGCGCCGGCATCTCGGACCCCGTGGTCGACATGTTGATCGAGAAGATCGGCGCCGCCAAGACGCGCGCTGAATTGACGACCGCCTGCCGCGTGCTCGATCGCGTGCTGCGCTCCGGGCGCTACTGGGTGCCGATGTGGTACAATGATAAAACCTTGCTCGCCTATTGGGACGAATTCTCACGGCCCGAGACGCAGCCGAAATTCGGCACGGGCGCGCCCGACACCTGGTGGTTCGATCCTGTCAAGGCGGCAAAGATCGGCATCACACCGTGAACGATGCTCGGCCCGGCGCGAACATCGCCTGACCTTTCGGGAACAGGGCAGCCATTCGCCATGAGATCGCGCGCCGAGCCTGAGAGCCCAATCGCAGAGGCGCTTTTGGCGTGTCGCGTCCCGGTCCGATTTTAGAACCGAGCTTGCATGCTGGCTTATATCGCACGACGTATCCTCTTGATGATTCCAACCTTGTTCGGGATCATGCTCATCGCCTTCGTCATCGTGCAATTCGCACCGGGTGGACCCGTCGAGCGCATTCTCGCGCAACTGCAAGGCAACGAGGCGGGCAGTTCGCGCGTCTCCGGTGGCGGCGGGGATTTCTCGAGCGCCGCTCGCGCGCAAACGACGGGCCAATCCGCCTATCGCGGCGCGCAAGGGATCGACCCTGAA
>JAFBAS010000102.1 GCA_019247605.1 Hyphomicrobiales bacterium | reverse complement strand
AGAAATTGGACCATTCTCTTGATATGCGCCACGAACGACTAATCGGGCGGGCCGTTGTGGCTTGGGCCAAGCTTGAGTCCTTAATGGGCGATCTCATCGGCTTTCTACTCGGAGACCTTGAGTTCGCCTTGGCGCGCGCCGTAACATCGCGGCTAGATGCAACATCAATGATCCGAATGCTCCGTTATCTAGCGGCCATCTCGCTCTCCGAAAATCACTTCCACAAGCTTTCGCCAATTCTCGACAAAATCGATTATGTGAGGGACGATAGAAACCTCATAGTTCATGGTATATGGGCTCGAAATTCACGAGGCACCCCCCTTGCCTTTTCCCTCCGTCAAAAAGCCCCTACACCTACGGAGGTGGTAGCAGAAACATTCGACGATAGTCGGATGCGGACACTGATACATACGATCGTGGCGCTTCATCGAGAATTGCTCCTCGTGATGTATGAAATCGGCTGGTCATTGCACGAAAAATCTGCACCGCCCCCTCCCGAAGAGGCATAGACCCATCCGCCACCTCGTGCTTAATTCGCGAAAGCGCGAGCGCGCCTCCTACAATCATTTCCTCAGTCAATTCGATATCTATATCGGCGCGCCAGCACCAACCCCATCGTTGGCTGATACCTGGGCAGGCACTACATCATGTGGCTGTGGTGTCAAGTATATAATTCCCGTCTCGGATGTCCTGACAAATGCCGAGGTCCAATCATGAGCCGGAAACTTGATCCGTCTGGGCGAGCCCAAAGACGCGCATCGGCACGGGTCCAAACGGGTGTACTCAGGAACGAGCAGCACTTTTCAGGATTTGGGATTGCGGGTCGCGGGGACGAGCGTCTCGTCAATTCACGAGAGAGCATCCCCCTTGTGAGAGCGGCCGAAACGAGTCGTCGGCCGAGATGGTACGGACGAGCTTGAACGCGTCCCAAGGTCCTTTCGATTCCGCTTCGCTCTTCACGTCGAAGAGGTACATCGGGTGAAGCTTGCGCCCATCGACGCGGATGGACCCCTTGCCGAAAAGCGGATCGTCCGTCGGGATCGCCTTCATCGTATCGACGACCGCTTTGCCGTCCGTGGCGGAACCGAGCTTTTTTACCGCCTTAAGGTAGTGCAAGGTCGCGGCGTAGCAGCCGGCCTGCATGTCGTTCGGCATGTTCTTGCGCGGGTGAACCGCCTGGAACCGAGCGGAGAATGCCCGAGTACCGTCATTGAGGTCCCAATAAAAACTGCTGATCGCTTCGAGCCCTTCGCAAGCCTTGAGGCCGAGGCCGGGCACATTGGTGATGTTGAAGATGAGCCCGACCAGCTTTTGCTTCGGTGCGAGATGGAATTCGGAAGCCTGCTTCAGCGAGTTGTTCAGATCATCGCCGGCGTTGCAGAAGGCGACGACGTCGGCGCCCGATGATTGAGCCTGTAGCAGATACGACGAAAAATCCGTCGCCGCGATCGGATGACGCGCCGAGCCCAGAACTTCGCCTCCGGCGCCTTTTACCGCGCTGGCGCAACTCTCCTCGAGGCTCTTGCCGAAAGCATAATCGGCAGTGATGAAGAACCAGCGCTTCGCATCTGCCGATGTAAGCGCGCGGCCGTAGCTGTTGCCGAGCTGCCAAGTGTCGTAGGTCCAGTGGACCGTGTTGGGCGTGCACGCTTTGCCGGTGAGATCGGCGGAGCCCGCACCCGAGCCGATGAGAACCTTGTTCCTGTCCCGGCAGAGCTGCGCGACGGCGAGCGCCACCGCGGAATTCGGCACGTCCAGGATGACGTCGACGCCCTCGGTGTCGAACCAGCGCCGCGCGATGGAGAGGCCGATATCCGGCTTGTTCTGATGGTCGGCCGACACGATCTCGGCCGGCACACCGATAACTTGCTGGCTGTCCTCGAGCGCCATCTGGGCGGCGATTACCGAACCGATGCCCTGATAATCAGCATAGACGCTCGACATGTCGTTGAGCACGCCGATCTTCGCAGGCCTCGCCGTTTGGCCGAACGTTCCACCCTGCCAAAAGCCGACGAGGGCGAGGCCGCCGATAAAGCTTCTGCGCTTCATCTCATTCCTTGTCACGGATCGCAGTCGGAAAGTCTTGGCCCTTTTGCCGCAAGGCCCCGCCGCAAACCAGGCGCTGTTTGCGGCGGCGGATATCGACTCGGAAAAGGAGGGGCCGCTCAGCCCTCGCCCTTCAACCGCTTGTTGCACTCGCTGTAATAGCCGCCGCCTTTCATGATCCATTTCATGCTGCCGTTCCCGCCATTCGACTTGTTGGCGTTATATTGGTCGAGGCAGGTGTGCATTCGTTGTTTGCCGGCGGACTCGCTCGAATATTTGGGGGAGATGGCGCTAGGGAATACGGCGGCGCCAGCGGAGGTCGAGGCGTGCGGCGTCAAGGGCTTCAGCGGATTCGCGATCGAGCCGGAGGAGGGGGATGTCGCCGAGGGGGTGGGTCTTGGCGACGTCGCTGCGGGTGCTGCCGAAGGAGCAGGTGCCGTCGCGGATGCCTCGCCCGCGCATTGCGTCTTCTGGAACTCGTTCCATTTCATGCCGTTCAATGTGCCGGCGTCTTTCGCCGCCTTGTATTTGGCGCTGCATTCGCTTCGCGAGAGAGCCTCTGCGGGGCTGAATGAAAGAAGACCGATCGAAAGCGCGCCAGCCGCGACGGCCGCCGCCATCAGATGCTTCGTCATGACGCCAATCCTCCATTATCGTTGACCAACCGTGGATGATACGCGCGGCCCCGTTCGGTGGTTCACGGGTTCTCGGCGGGTCCATCCGCAGTGAAGGTTAGGTCAGTTAGTCGGCAAGCGCTAGTATCTAAGCAGATGTGAAGAAATCTGTCCTAAGGTGATGAAAGAGAATACGTTGGATCAACGGCGAGCACGACCGGTTCTTACATCTGGAGACGTCACCGGCAGACAAACGACTGTCCGTGATCGCCAGCGCGGGGATTCGGGCGACGCATTTCGGTGCCATCACTCTCGCTCAGAGCCGGACGGCCATCCATGACGGTGCTCACGCGCGTCCTTGCAACGATGATCAGCTTCGTTGGTTACGTCGCGCTCGCGGTTCTCGGCGCGGGCGGCATTCATCGTTTCCTTTCCCACCCGCCTTTCGTGGCCGCGGCGATTGTACTCTTCGTGCTCTCAGGAACGGCGGTATTCACCAAAGGCAATCTCAGTTCGGGAGAACGCGAAGATCGTGAGAACCGTTGGGTGCTCGCGGTCCTGCTCCCGCTCGGCATCCTCATGGGCTTCCTTCCTGCCTATACGGATCGTAGGGGGTTTTGGACGCTCGATGGGGACGCGATCCGCTGGCTCGGCGTCATGCTGTTCGCGACGGGAGGTGCGTTGCGCCTTTGGCCTGTTTTCGTCCTCGGGCACCGCTTCAGTGGCTTGGTCGCGATCCAGGAAGGCCATCGGCTCGTTACCGACGGGGTCTACGGGCTCATTCGTCACCCGAGCTATCTCGGGCTGCTGATAAGCTCGCTCGGCTGGGTGCTGGTATTCCGCTCGGGAGTCGGCACCATCATCGCGGCCGCCATGATCGCGCCTCTCCTCGCGCGCATCCGCGCGGAAGAAAGGCTGCTGCGATCACATTTCGGCTCCGAATACGAGGCCTATTCGTCGCGTACCGCCAAGCTCATTCCGGGCGTGTTTTGAAAGGCGAGGAAAGGCCGCGCGGCGCGGCCCTCCCAGCGTCGCCTTGTGCTCATCCGGCGGGTTGCTTCTCACCCCTTTTGTTCGCAGCCTTGGTCTCGAGTTGCGAGGGCGAACTCATGCCGATCTCGATCCGGCGCGGCTTCATCTCCTCGGGGATTTCGCGCTTGAGGCTGATCACGAGCAAGCCGTCCTTGAGCTCCGCCCCGTTCACCTTCACGAAGTCGGCAAGATCGAATTGCCGCTGGAAGGATCGGGCCGCGATGCCGCGGTGCAAGTAAGTCTTCTCCTCGCGCTCCTTGATCTCTCCCCGGACCGTAAGCTTGTTCTGCTCGCTGACGATCTCGATGTCCTCTTTCCCGAAGCCGGCGACCGCCATTACGATGCGGTATTCGTCCTCGCTGCGCTTGTCGATGTTGTAGGGCGGGTAGGATGTGTTGCTCTCGTCGAGCTGCAGGGCGTGACTGAGCAGCAGGGGAAGGCGATCGAAGCCGATCGAGCTGCGGAACAGGGGAGTGAAGTCATAGGTGGTCATAGCTATCCTCCGTGAAGCGATACCTACGAGTTCTCGGCTCATGATCCCCCCTCGAAGGGCGGGATCAGGAAAAGAGTTAGGAAGGCCGCAAAATGCCTTCAAGGCCTGGACCGGGCGGTTGGAGCAAATCCTGTGATGAATTTCCTTGATGGGAATTTCGGCAGGTCGTATGTCGTTTTCACGGGCCCGCGATCACGCTTTGACGGATCGGAATTCGGGCGCAGCTTTGCGAAGCGTCAGCACTCGACCTCCGATCGACAAGGCCTGTGACCCGGCCTCTGATAATGAATGTTCATCGGCACGATACTGCTTTGGGCTGAGATCTTCAGAGACCCGAGACGTTCCCGATACTCGAAGCCGTCGCTGCGAAGCTTCGGCACCGAGGTGACGTTCCAGGGCGAGGAGCTGGTGATCATGAAGGAGGCGAATGTCATGGGGGATCCTCGATAGCGGTGAGGCCAAGAGAAAAGCCGCCTGACACGGCGCGGACGAACGAATTGCGGACGAATCTTTCGCATCAGGGAGCAGCAAAATGGCGAGCAAGGAAGTCAAGTTCTCCACGGAAGCGCGTGAGCGGATGCTTGATGGGATCGAGATTTTGGCAAATGCGGTGCGCGTGACGCTCGGCCCCAAGGGTCGCAATGTCATTCTCGACAAATCCTTCGGCGCCCCACGTGTGACCAAGGACGGTGTCACCGTGGCCAAGGAGATCGAGCTCGAGGACAAATTCGAGAATATGGGCGCGCAAATGGTGCGTGAGGTCGCGACGAAGACGAGCGACCAGGCGGGAGATGGGACGACGACCGCGACGGTGCTGGCGCACGCGATCGTCAAGGAAGGCGGAAAATCGGTCGCGGCCGGCATGAATCCCATGGACCTCAAGCGCGGCATCGACATGGCCGTGGAGGCGATCGTGGACGATCTCAAACGCAACGCGCGCAAGATTACGCGCAATGACGAGATCGCGCAGGTCGCGACCATCTCGGCCAATGGCGACCCGGAGATCGGCAAATTTCTCGCCGAGGCGATGCAGAAAGTCGGCAACGAGGGCGTCATCACGGTCGAGGAGGCAAAGAGCCTCGCGACCGAGCTCGAGGTGGTCGAGGGCATGCAGTTCGATCGAGGCTATATTTCACCCTATTTCGTCACCGACGCGGAGAGGATGAAAGCCGAGTTCGAGGATCCCTTCATCCTCATCCACGAGAAGAAGCTCTCCTCGCTGCAGAGCCTGCTTCCGCTGCTGGAGGCGGTGGTGCAATCGGGCAAACCGCTCGTTGTGGTGGCGGAGGACGTCGAGGGCGAGGCGCTTGCGACGCTTGTGGTGAACAAGCTTCGCGGCGGCCTGAAGGTCGCGGCCGTCAAGGCGCCGGGTTTCGGCGATCGCCGCAAAGCCATGCTCGAGGACATTGCGGTGCTCACCGGCGGCACGGCGATCAGTGAGGACCTCGGCATCAAGCTCGAAAATGTCACGGTCGCGATGCTCGGCCGCGCCAAGAAGGTCGTGATCGAGAAGGAGAACACCACGATCGTGGGCGGGGCGGGCGCGAAAAAGGACATCGCCGCGCGTGTCCAGCAAATCAAGGCGCAGATCGAGGACACGACCTCCGACTATGATCGCGAGAAGCTGCAAGAGCGGCTGGCCAAGCTCGCTGGCGGGGTCGCGGTCATCAGGGTAGGGGGCGCGACGGAAGTCGAGGTGAAAGAACGCAAGGATCGTGTCGAGGACGCAACGCATGCCACCAAGGCCGCGGTCGAGGAAGGCATTTTGCCTGGCGGTGGCGTGGCTCTCTTGCGCTCCGCCAACGCTCTTCAGGCTCTCGTTCCGGCCAACGACGATCAGAAGACAGGTGTCGAGATCGTTCGTCGCGCGCTTCAGTCGCCGGTTCGCCAGATCGCGATCAATGCCGGCGAGGACGGCTCCGTGATCGTCGGCAAAATTCAGGAAAAGGGCGATTACGCTTTCGGGTTTGACGCGCAGGCCGGCAATTATGGCGATATGTTCAAGAAGGGCATCATCGATCCGGCGAAAGTGGTGCGCACGGCGCTTCAGGATGCGGCTTCGATCGCGGGGCTCCTCATCACGACGGAAGCCATGGTCGCCGAGCTTCCGAAGAAGCCGACACCTCCCATGCCTTCTCCGGGAGCCGGAATGGATTACTGAAGTTCGGCCAAGCGCGGGGGGAAAATCGCAAGGGGCGGGGTTCGCGCCCCTTTTCTGCGAGGAGGCGCCTTCTCAGTGCCATCAGCCCCCCGCGTCCAGATCGGATCAATCTTTGCGGATCACGATCAGGTAGCGGGCGCAAGCTCTCCCCTTGTTCTCGAATGTGTTCGGTGAAAGCACATCGAAATCGAGGCAATCGCCTTTTCGCAAGATATAATTTTCATTCCCCATTTGCAGATGAAGCGTGCCCGCGAGCATGACCAGTTGTTGGCGATAGGCGTTGGCCGTCCAGGCGCGATAAGGCACCTTCATGCCGGGCGGCAGGGAGATCGAAGCGATCTCGAGACCGCTCGACGCACCGGACGGGGACACCTGGCGACGCAGATAACCGGTTTTCGGATCTCGCCACGCCGGCTGGTCGCGAAATCTCGACAGGGGTTCCGAGCGTCTGTCGGCCGCCTCGATCAAGGAGCTCAGCCGCACCCCAAGCCCCGCACAAAGCCTTCCGAGAAGGGCGGCGGTGGGGCTGCTTTGCGCCTTCTCGACGCGCGCGATCATGGCCTTGCTCACGCCCGACCGATCGGCGAGCGCGCCGAGGCTAAGCCCCTGACCTTCGCGCAAGAAGCGAAGCCGCGTCCCGAGTCCGCGGTCGAAATCCTTGTCCTTCATTGCCGTTTAACATACCATACGATCGGTAGATATGTGAGACACACGATGGCCGATCCCGCCCAGGCGCTCTCCGGCCATAATCAAGGACCGCCTTTGGACGACGAAATGCCGGAGTGGCAGGTCGGCGATCTTTTCGTGCGTTTCTGCTGGCGAAAAGCGCATAAGGCCGCGTGGAAAGTCTCGCGCGACATTGCGCTTTATCGCCTGGAACGCGCCGAGCGGCTTGGCCTCACTTACGAGGAATACACGCTCGAAATCCTGGAACGGGGGCGCAACCTCCAGCCGGAGGATCACGCGCGGATCGATGCGATCAAGCGGGCTCGCGATCTGCCGTGAACGAGAAGACGTCCCGCAGTCAGGAGCGCGCCGCGAGCCAATGCTCGATGCGCCCCATGGCCTCTGCGACATCTTCGCTCTTGCGCGCATAGCAGAGGCGGAAATAGCCCTCCCCGCCAGGACCGAAGGCCGTCCCTGGAGCGACGCCTACATTCGCCTCCTCGACGAGCGCGAGCGCCGCCTTGCGCACATCCGCAACTCCGAGGACGCGAAAGAAAGCGTAGAAGGCCCCCTCGGGCGGCGCGAGCTCGATCCGGTTCGTCCGGCGCGCGCTCTCGAGCACGATCTCGCGTCCGCGCTTGGCGATCTCAATTTGGCGCGCGATGAACGTCTCGCCCTGTTCGAGCGCCGTGACCGCCGCGCGCTGCACGAAAGTGGCAACGCCGGACGTCGAGTATTGGACGAGATTCTCGATCATGCCTCCAAGGGCCGCCGGGGCTTCGAGCCAGCCGACGCGCCATCCTGTCATGGCCCAATTCTTCGAGAAGGTCTGTGCGTAGAGCACGCGCTCCTCGCCACCCGCGAAATCATGAAAGGAGGGCGCGCGGGCATCCCCTCCATAGACGAAGCGGCCATAGATTTCGTCGGCCACGATCCAAAGATCATGCCGGCGCGCAAGCTCGAGGACCGCGTGAAGCTCGGCCCCGGTCGCGGTCCAGCCCGTGGGGTTTGAGGGAGAGTTGACGACGATCACCCGCGTACGCGGCGTGATCGCCGCGGCGAGGCGGTCGAGGTCGAGATGCCATCGTCCTTTTTCGAGTTGCATCGGCAAGAGCACCGCTCTTGCCCCGCTCACCGTCAGGGCGCCGAGGAAATTCGGCCAAGCTGGCGTGGGCACGATGACTTCGTCCTCGGGCCCCGACGCGATGCGCATCGCGATCTGTATCGCGTGCATGCCCCCGATGGTCACGAAGAAGCGCTCGGGCGGGAGCGGCTTGCCGTAGAGCCGGCTCATATAGGCGGAAATCGCGGTGCGAAGCTCCGGGATTCCCCTTTGCAACGTGTAGAAGGTCTCTCCCGCGGCGAGGGACCGTGCGGCCGTGTCGGTGATGAAGCCCGGTGTCGGCAGATCGCCTTCGCCGGCCCAGAGCGGGATCAGACCGGGGCGGCCAAAACCATGCTCGAAGACCTCGACGATGCCGCTATCTGGCGCTTCGAGCGCCTCGCGGCGCAGTGGCGGAATTCCCGTCGGAAGGATTCGGGCAGCGACCGTCATGAAGACCTCGCGCGGCCAAATGGCCGGTTACGGGTTTCGGTATGCCCGAACTAGTGGATCATTCCAGAAAAGGGAAATTAAATCTGGCCGCGAAGCCGATGAGTATCCCCGGAACGAACCCTTCAACGTCTTTCCTTCAAAAGGTCGCGTATTTCCGTGAGCAAAACGACATCAGCGGGCGGTGGTTTGGGCGCCTTGGCATCGTCCGGCGCCGCAAGGTGCCTCTTCATTCGGTTCATCGACTGAATGACAAGGAAAAGCACGAAGGCCACGATCAAGAAATTCACCACGAAGGTGAGAAACTGGCCCCAGCCCAAAACCGCTCCCGTCTTCTTGGCGTCGGCATAGGCAAGGCCCGACTGCACTTTGGACGAAAGAGGAAGGTAGTAGTTCGAAAAGTCGAGGCCGCCCGTGATCGCGCCGATGATCGGCATGATCACGTCGCCGACGAGGGAATCGACGATCCTGCCGAACGCAGCGCCGATGATGACGGCGACCGCGAGGTCGACGACATTGCCTTTCATCGCAAATTCGCGAAATTCCTTGAGCATGCTTCGTCCTCCGTCCCGTTCGCAGGCTTGCACGGCCGAAAGGACCGGCCGAGGTGCTCGCGCGAATCGGAAAAATTCTAACGTATGATAGAGCCGGGTTGAAGCCGCGTCGGATAAAGCTGGCTCGAGCTTGAGTAAAACGCCTCGCGACCACGCCGATTGATGTTATATTTGGTGGGAACGAAAAGCTCGGAGCCCGGTCATGAAGATTTCCCTCATCCAGATGAATTCGATCAGCGACAAAGAGGCAAACCTCGCACAGGCGAAGAAGCTCATCGAGCGTGCGGTCGCCGAGGAACGCCCCGATTGGGTGCTGCTCCCGGAGGTGTTCGATTGGATGGGCGGCTCCAGCCCGGAAAAGCTCGCGATCGCGGAAGCAGCGACGGGAGGCCCTGCCTACGAAACGCTGCGTGCGCTCGCGCGCAACAATCGAATATGGGTACATGGCGGCAGCTTTTTCGAACGCGTCCCGGGCGAGAACCGCGCCTACAACACGACCGTCGTGTTCGATCGAGAGGGGCGGGAGGTCGCGCGCTACCGCAAACTCCACATGTTCGACATTACGGCGCCCGACGGCACGCAATATAGGGAATCGGCGACGATGAAGCCGGGAGAGGCAGTCATCACCTATGATTGCGAGGGCGTCACCGTCGGGTGCACCATCTGCTATGATTTGCGCTTCGGGGAGCTCTTCAGGGCGCTCGTGGATCGGGGGGCAACGATCATCGCGGTGCCCGCCGCCTTCACCTTGCAAACCGGCAAGGATCATTGGGAGGTGCTTTTGCGGGCGCGCGCCATCGAGACCCAGACCTATGTGCTCGCAGCGGCGCAGACCGGCGCTTACGAGACCAAGGGCAAGACGCTCCACAACTATGGGCACTCCTTGGCAGTCGATCCCTGGGGGCATGTCATCGCTCGAGCTTCGGATGGCGTGGGCATCGTCTCGACGAGACTCGATCCTGCCCTGCCCGCCGCCGTGCGCGACCGCATGCCTGTCGCCCAACACCGCCGGCTCGGGCGGCCGACGGACCACATGGCGATCGCGGCGGAGTAGCACACACGGTGGAGCATTCGCTTCGCTCAAGGATGAGTGAAGGCAAGGTGCTGCGCGTTCTTCGCGAGCGCCATGCCTACCGCCGAGGCTCGACAAAGTTTGTTTCTATACAAACAAAAAATGTTTGACTTCGATGGCCGCCATGCGATGATCGAAGTGGCTTCCTACGAGCGCAGTGCCGCACGGAAGTGTGCGTGTGCCGATATCCGCATGCGCTGAGGAGGGTTGCGCGGAAGGGAGTTTGCGATGCGCGCATCGAAAGGCGCGGCACAACTTCATGAGATGGTGAGGTCGAGCGCCTACACCATCGATGAGTGGTGGAACCCGGCGAAACCACCCCGCCAACGGCTTCCGGCCTCCGCCTACACCTCGGAAGAATGGTTTCGGCGCGAACGCGAGGAGCTTTTCGCAAAGACCTGGAATTTCGTCGGAATGTTGGAGGATGTGAGCGATCCAGGCGACTACATCACGGTCGAGTGCGGCAATGCGGCGCTAGTCGTGTTGCGCGACATGACAGGACGGCTGCGGGCCTTCCACAATGTATGCCGGCATCGCGGCGCGCGGCTTCTCGAAGGCTCCGGAAACATCCAGCGTGGTCTGATCTCCTGCTTCTACCACAAATGGACGTACAATCTGAAAGGCGAACTGCAGCTTGCGAGCGTTCCTTATCAGCAGGAGCTCTTCCCCTGTTTGGACAAGTCGCTTTACGGCCTGCACCACGCAAAGGTCGCGACTTGGAAAAACTTGCTCTTCGTGCACCCGGATCCCGGCGCCATGTCGCTCGAGGAATGGCTCGCGGAGATTCCCGGCAAACTCGGGCCCTTCAAGCCGAACCAGGAGCGGCTGCACGATCCCGAGGAACTCGTGGAAATTTCCGACATCACCTACCGCGTGCGCGCCAATTGGAAGATCGTCACGGAAAATTTCATCGATGGATATCATTTGCCGCTGCTTCATTCCGTCTCGCTTGGAGACGGCGATTTCATGCAGCAGAGATGGCAACCCTCAGGTCGCCACCAGGCCTTTTATCGTCCGCTCAAGCCCGACATTCACAAGGACAGATCCTACGCGGATCGCGACGAGCCGATGCCCGTGATCGAAGGAATTCCCGCCGACTACGGATTTTCCTACCAGTGGCTCTTCCCAAACATCGCTCTCTCACAGACGGCCTATACCTGGAGCACGTTCCACGTGATTGCTGTGAGCGCCGGCATGAGTCTCGTGCGCACGCGCGTGCGTGCGACGAAGCCCGCGAATTCAGCAAAAATGAACGTGGTGGACCCGGAAAAATTGCCTTCTCATATAGTGAGCGCCAAGGGCTTCAATCTCAGCGCGGACCGGCTTGAGATCGGCCCGGTGCACGCGCTCGAATCCAACAACGTCATGCTCGAGGATATCTATGCCTGCGAGAAGGTGCAGGAAGGCATGGCGTCGTCCGTCTTTTCAGTCGGGCCTCTCTCGAAATGGGAAGCGCCTCTCAGCTTTTTCCAGAGCCAGATCTTGGATTTCGTGCCGCTTCGCTGATCGCCAGCAATCAAAAGGGCAGAGACACTTATCTAAGGGTACGGGCATCGCCTTAGGCGGGGCGGTCTTTGAACACCGTAAGCTCAAGGCGCTATGCTAGGCAGAATCGGTCCACGGTTGGTGCCGGCCGACACGGCGACGCCGACGGCGAGATTATTGGTCACCTGATAGTCGAAGCCCGCCCCGACGCTCCCCAGGACCTTGACATTGGAAGGGGAGCCGAAGAGGTCGTTGACGCTGTCGGTCGCGCTCAGATACCCGGAGCGCACATCCGGCTTGGCGAAGGCGAAGCCAGCCGTAACGTAGGGCAAGAGCCGCCCCATATCGTAACCAAGCTTCACATTTGTCGCGGCGAATTCGTAACCGCTATAGGGGCCGTGCTTGAACACGCTCGGCGCAAATCCCGTGCTCGCTTCGATGCCGATGACGAGATTATTGTCGAACTCGCGATTGTATCCGAAGAAGGCCGCTCCTCCGGCTCCATGCTTCACGCCCTTGCCGGAGAAGGCGAAGACCTCGCTTCCGGCGTAAAATCCGGTCCATGGCGAGGCGGATTGCGTGTTGGGGGCCCCTGCCTGAGGCTGCTGGGCAAACGCGGGAAGCTGGAGCGGAGGTGCCTGGGTCGCGTCATCCGCGTTGGCGGGAAGACAGGCACCACAAAGCACGGCAACCGCCAGAAATGGCTTCAAGCCCATTCGCGCCTCCTCAGATCTCGAGCGCACCAGCGACCCAGATAACCACCAGCAAACTGCGGCGTCAAAAGGGCCGCCCGGCCGCATCAAAAGCCCCTCAATCTCGCAAAAACGTGCGCTCCCCCGGCAAAGCCAGCTCAGAAAAGTCCCTCGATCGCGCCCTTTGCGTCAAGGTCGATCTTTTCGGAGGCCGGGCGACGCGGCAGGCCAGGCATGGTCATGATGTCCCCGCAGATCATCACAACGAAGCCCGCGCCCGCCGAAAGGCGCACTTCTCGTATCGGCACAACATGGCCGCTCGGCGCCCCGAGCAGCGAAGCGTCCGCCGAGAAGGAATATTGCGTCTTGGCGACGCAGATCGGCAGCTCGGAGAAGCCCATCGCCTCGATTTCGGAAATGCGCGCAGCCGCCTTGGAGTCGAGCGCGATGTCGGCGGCTCCATAGATCTCGCGTGCGATCGTGCGCATCTTGTCCGCGAGCGGCATGGCTTGCGGATAGAGCGGCTTGAATGCGGCCTTCCCGCTGTCGGCGAGCGAGACGACGCGTTCGGCGAGCTTCACCGTGCCTTTTCCACCGTCGGCCCAATGCCGACATTGCACGGCTTCGACATCGAATTCCTCCTTGCAGAGCTTGGCGATGAGGTCGTGCTCGGCTTGCGTGTCGCTCGTGAAGTGATTGATGGCAACGATGGGCGGCACGCCGAATTTGCGCACATTGGCGACATGGCGCCCGAGATTGGCCAAGCCCTTGCGCAAAGCTGGAAGATCCTCGCGGCCAAGGTCGGTCTTCTTCGCACCGCCATGCATCTTGAGCGCTCGCGCGGTCGCCACGATCACGGCGGCCGCGGGCGAGAGCCCGGCACTGCGGCATTTGATGTCGAAGAACTTTTCCGCGCCGAGATCGGCCCCAAACCCAGCCTCGGTCACGAGATAGTCGCTCAAGCTCAATGCCGCTTGCGTCGCCATCACCGAGTTGCAGCCATGGGCGATGTTGGCGAAGGGTCCACCATGCACGAATGCAGGCGTGCCTTCGAGCGTTTGCACCAGATTGGGTGCGAGCGCCTCCTTCAACAGCACGGTCATGGCGCCGGGTGCCTGCAGATCCGCCGCCGTTATCGCCTTCTTCGCGTAGGTTTGCGCGACGACCATGCGCGACAGGCGTTCACGCAATTCATCGAGACTTCGCGAGAGGCAGAAGATCGCCATCACTTCCGAGGCGACGGTGATGTCGAAGCCGGCCTCGCGCGGCACGCCATTCGCCGCTCCGCCCAGGCCCGAGACAATCTGGCGAAGCGAGCGATCGTTCATGTCGAGCACGCGCCGCCAGGTGACGCGGCGCGGGTCGATGTCGAGCTCGTTGCCCCAATAGACGTGGTTGTCGATGAGGGCCGCAAGCAGATTGTGGGCCGAGGTGATCGCGTGAAAATCCCCGGTGAAATGCAGGTTGATCTGCTCCATCGGCACGACTTGCGCATAGCCGCCACCTGCCGCGCCTCCCTTCATGCCGAAGCAGGGCCCGAGCGAGGGCTCACGCAGCGCGATCATGGCGCGCTTGCCGATCTGGCGAAGCCCGTCGCCGAGGCCGACAGTCGTCGTCGTTTTGCCTTCACCCGCGGCCGTCGGATTGATGGCCGTGACGAGAATGAGCTTTCCGTTTTTCGCTTTCGCCGTCTGTCGCCCGGCCAGAAAGTCGAGCCCGACCTTGCCGATATAACGCCCATGGGGCTCGAGCGCGCTTTCGGGAATTCCGGCGCGCTCGGCGATGGCGCCGATCGGCTGGAGCTTGGCGGCGCGGGCAATCTCGATGTCTGACGGCACGGCGGAGATCCTGGATTGATGGAATGGGCTTCGGACGGGGAGGCCGGGGCAATGAACGCCGGAGAGCCTTTCACGATCGTTTCGTGAATCACCCCGTCAGCGCTTGCGAAAAACGTATTAGCGAGTTGCGGAGACTGAGGCAAAGCATGGCCCGTTTGCTTTTTACGCGGGACCCCTGGAGCATCCTCGTCCGACGTGACAAAGGTCATGCTTTGGTCTAAACCGCAGGCATGCGCCATCACGCCGCCAGCTCTTTTGCTCGTTACTTTAGCTGCCCGATCAGGCTGGCGGCCGAAAGGGTTTGCGCGATCTAAAAGATACCCGCAAGAACCATCCGAAACCGCCAGTCTCTGGCGGTTTTTTTGTGCCGCCGGTGACCCATTCGAGGAGCTATCACCGTGTTGCGCACGACAGACGACCTTCGCATCCGAGAAATCAACGAACTCAGCACACCCGCCGAGATCATGCGCGAATATCCGCGAGGCGCGCGAGCGACCCGCACCGTGAGGGAGGTGCGGGCGGCCTTGCACGATATTCTTCAAGGCAAGGACGATCGGCTCGCCGTTGTGATTGGGCCTTGCTCGGTCCATGATCCGGCCGCAGCGATCGAATATGCGCAAAGGCTCTCGCTCGTTCGCCAGCGCCTTCAGGGCGCGCTCGAGATCGTCATGCGCGTCTATTTCGAGAAGCCGAGGACGACGGTCGGCTGGAAGGGCCTCATCAACGATCCCGATCTCGACGGCACCTTCAAAATCGACAAGGGTTTGCGAATTGCGCGCAGCCTGCTTTCGCGGATCAACGACCTCGGCGTGCCCGCGGGTTGCGAGTTTCTCGACATGACGACCCCCCAATACATCGCCGACCTCGTGGGTTGGGGCGCCATCGGGGCGCGCACCACCGAAAGCCAGATTCATCGGGAGATGGCCTCGGGCCTGTCCTGTCCGGTCGGGTTCAAGAACGGCACGAACGGCAATGTGCGTGTGGCGGTCGATGCGGTCCTATCCGCCTCTCAGCTCCATCATTTCATGGCGGTCACCAAGGAGGGCCGATCGGCAATCGCGGCGACCACGGGCAACGAGGATTGCCACGTCATCCTGCGCGGCGGGCACACCCCGAATTACGATGCCGAAAACGTCGAGGCCGCGTGCGCCGAGATCGCGAGGGCGCGTCTTCGCCCGATGGTGATGATCGATGCGAGCCATGGCAACAGCCGCAAAAACCCGGAAAATCAGCCTCTCGTCATCGAAGACATTTGCCGGCAAGTCGGAGCAGGGGATCGGCGCATCATCGGAGTGATGGTCGAAAGTCACCTCGTCGGCGGCCGTCAAGACCTCGTGCAGGGAAAGGCACTGGTCCATGGGCAGAGCATCACGGATGGTTGTCTCGGGTGGGATGAGAGCGTCGCGGTGCTTGAGAAACTTGCACGCGCCGTCGACACAAGGCGCGAAAGTTTCGCCGAGGCCTTCAGGCGCAACCCCGGGTGGCGCAACGCCGTAGCTTAGCTCCACCGAGCGCCGGGCCGGCACTCTTTCCCTTGCGAAAGCTCAATGTGTCTCGATGCTTGCGATGAAGCTCTCCACCACCGGGAGAATTCTGCCGACGATCACGCGCACGCCCTCGGCATTCGGATGCAATCGGTCGGGCAGGGTCAACGCCGGCTCGCCCGCGACGCCGTCGAGGAAAAAGGGGTACAGGGCAAGGCCGTATTTGGCGGCGAGCCTCGGGTAAATGGAATCGAACGCCTCGACATATTCCGCGCCGAGATTGCGCGGGGCCTTCATGCCGCAAAGAAGCACCGCGATGGCGCGCGACTTCAGCCTCGCGACGATCTGATCGAGCGCCGCCTCGCAATCTTTGGGTTTGAGACCCCGGAGCGCATCGTTAGCGCCGAGCTCGAGAATGACGCCCTGCGTGTCTTTGGGCACGGACCAGTCGAGGCGCGCGAGGCCGTTCTCCGCCGTATCGCCCGAGACGCCCGCATTGGCGATCGCGACGGCTTTGCCGCGGGGGGCGAGCTCGCGTTCCAACACCGCCGGAAAGCTCGCCTCAGCCGCAAGCCCAAAGCCGGCGGTGAGACTGTCGCCCAAGGCAACCACGCGAATGGGTGCGCCCGCCAGGCTGTCCCCAACGGGCGCACAGGCCCAAGCGGCGGCGAAAAGCAGGGCCCGCCGGGATGGAAGAGCGCCTTGCTTCCGCCGGAGTTCCCGGCCATCGCTCTCAACCCTTTGCCCTTTCGGGGCAAGCGCTCGCTCGCTTGCCCCAGTCTCGGATCGGTTCATGTCTTCACCCGTCATCAAGCTCAGCGACGTCGATCTCAGCTTGGGACGTGGCGCTGCGCGCGTCCACATCCTGCGCGGCATTTCGCTGGAAGTAGGGCAGGGCGAGGCCGTGGGCCTTGTCGGACCTTCAGGTTCGGGGAAATCCTCCTTGCTCATGGCGGTCGCCGGGCTCGAAAGGGTCGACGCCGGCACGGTCGAGATCGCAGGGCAGAACCTTGCGTTGCTCGACGAAGATGATCTCGCCGAGTACCGCGGTCGAAACATCGGCATCGTGTTTCAATCCTTTCATCTCATCCCAACAATGACGGCGCTGCAGAATGTGGCCGTTCCGCTCGAGCTTGCGGGCCGCGAGGACGCTTTCGAGCGGGCCAGCGCGGAATTGCGCGCGGTGGGACTTGGCGATCGCCTCTCCCATTACCCCGCCGAGCTCTCGGGCGGGGAGCAGCAAAGGGTCGCCGTGGCGCGTGCGCTGGCTCCGGACCCGTCGATCATCTGTGCCGATGAACCCACCGGCAACCTCGACGAGGCAACCGGTGCGCAAGTCGCCGACCTCATTTTTCGACTCAGAAGCGAGCGCGCCACGACCCTCCTTCTCGTGACGCACGACCTGTCGCTCGCTGAGCGTTGCGATCGCATCGTGCCTATGCGCTCGGGCAAGGTCGAGACGCCGTTCGCTCGCGAGCCGAAGCGGGCCGGCCTCGCTTCCGAACGCGTTTGAGACCCGCCATGGCGGCGCATGCGTCACGAATGGACGTCGCGAAAACGCCATGGGCTCGCGCCGTCCGCGCGGTCATGCTCGTTTTTCGTCTCGCTTGGCGGGACCTCAGCGCGGGCACCCGAGGCTTCGGCGTTTTTCTGGCCTGCCTCGCGATCGGCACCTTTGCCATCGCCGGAGTGGGCTCGCTTGCACGCGGACTCGAGGAGGGCCTCGCGGCGCAAGGACGCGTGATCATCGGCGGAGATTTAGCCTTTGCATTGTTGCAGCGCGAAGCCGATCCGCAAGAGCGCGCCGCGATCGAGAAACTCGGTAGGACCACGACGATTGCGACGTTGCGGGCCATGGCGCGTGCGCCGAGCGGAGAGGCGGCGCTCGTCGAGATCAAGGCCGTCGGTCCCGACTATCCGACGATCGGCAATTTGGACACCGATGCGAATGCATCGACCGGCGAGCTGCTCGCAAAAAATGATGGCGCTTACGGCGCGATCGTGGACCCCGCTCTCTTCGCGAGGCTCGATCTCGGCCGCGGTGCCGAGGTGAACATCGGCTCCGCGCGTGTCGTTCTCAGGGCGAAGCTCGTCTCCGAGCCCGACACGCTTGCGACTGGCATCGGCTTGGGACCGAGGGTCATCCTTTCGCAAGATGCGCTGCGCGCGAGCGGGGTCATTGGTCCCGGCAGCCTCGTTCGGTGGACTTATCGGGTCGCGCTTCCCCCGGGGAGCGATGATGACGACGCGCTCGAGACGAAGGCGGCCGCGCTCAAGGCACAATTTCCGCAGGCGGGGTTCGACGTCCGCACGCGTGTCAATGTCGCCCCTCAATTCGAGAAGAATATCCGCCGGTTCACCCAGTTTCTGGCGCTGGCTGGAATCGTCGCGCTTCTGGTCGGTGGCGTGGGCGTCGCAAACTCCGTCGAAGCCTTCGTGGAACGAAAGCGATCGACGATCGCCATCCTCAAGAGCCTCGGCGCGAGCGCCACGCGCGCGGTCGCTATCATGCTTTGCGAGGTCGGCATTTTGGCAAGCCTCGGCATTGTAATCGGCCTTGCGGTAGGTGCAGCGCTGCCCTTCCTGATTGTTTGGCTGTTCGGGGCGTTGCTGCCCGTCCCGATCGTGGGCGGGCCCTTTTTGGACCCGCTTGCGCTCGCCGCGCTCTTCGGCGCGTTGGTTGCGGGCGCCTTCTCGATCTGGCCGCTTGGGCGCGCCCATGACGTGCCGGGCTCGCAGCTTTTTCGCGAGCTCGTGGCGCCTCATCGGGGGTGGCCGCGCTTTCGTTACGGGCTCAGCGCAAGCTTAGCTGCGCTCACTCTCCTCGCGGCGGCGATCGGCTTTGCCTGGGATCGGTTCATCGCAACCATCGCGGTCCTGGCTTGCGCCGGGGCTTTTCTGCTTTTGCGCGCCGTGAGCATGGGAACGATCGCGATACTGCGTAAGGTCAAGGCGCCCAAAAATCCGCTCGCTCGTCTCGCTCTCGCCAATCTGCATCGTCCAGGTGCCGCGACCTCCACCGTGATCGTCTCGCTCGGACTTGGCGTCACCTTGATCGTGGCGCTCGCGGTGATCAATGCGACGCTTTCCGGCGAACTGACGCGAACCTTGCCCAAGAAGGCTCCAAATTTTTACTTCCTCGACGTACCCAGCGAAGACGCGGAGCCCTTCGCCGCGCTTGTCCAAGCCTCCGCGCCCGGTGCAAGCGAGCAGCGCGTCCCGATGATGCGGGGGCGGATCGTCTCGCTCGCCGGCGTTGCCGCCGACAAGGTCAAGGCTCCCGAGGATGTCGCCTGGGTGCTCGAGGGGGATCGCGGCATTACGTTCTCGGCCGGGCTTCCTGAAGGGGCGAAGCTCGCGGCCGGGGAATGGTGGCCTCCCGATTATTCGGGTGCCCCGCTCGTCTCGGTCGAGCGCGATGTGGCGCGCGGCCTCAACCTCAAGCCCGGCGACAGCATCGTCGTCAATGTCCTCGGCCGCGATATCGAGGCGCGCATCGCCAATCTGCGCAGTGTCGAATGGTCCTCGCTCGCGATCAATTTCGTGATGGTGTTTTCGCCGAACACCTTCATCGGTGCGCCCTACCATGACCTTGCGACCTTGCGCTTGAAGGATGGCGGCACGCCGCAAGAGGAGAGCGCGGTCGTCAAGGCGGTGGCGTCGCGGTTTCCCAGCGTCACCTCGCTGCGCGTGAAGGATGCGCTCGATACGGTCGAGGGGCTATTTCGCAAGCTTCTTTTCGCCATCGCCGGTGCGAGTGGGGTCTCGCTCATTTCGGCCATCTTGGTCCTTGCCGGAGCACTCGCGGCCGGGCGTCGGCTTCGCCTCTACGATGCCGTCATCCTCAAGACCCTCGGGGCGAGGCGAGGCGCGATCCTTCGAATATTCCTCATCGAATATGCGCTGCTCGGCGTGATCGCGGTGATATTCGGCGTAATCGCGGGGTGTGCGATCGCTGCGGCGATCCTGACCTTCGCGATGAAACTCGAAGCGAGCGTGGACCTCGTCTCGCTCGGTGCGATCGCGGTCCTCACCGTTTCCGCGACGGTCATCCTGGGCTTGCTCAGCAATGCACGTATCCTTGCCGAAAAGCCCGCTCGGCGGCTACGGGAGGCATAAGCGAGGAGCGAGACGAAGGGTCGCCTCACGTGGAGTAGGCCCTCGCGCCAGCCCATTCTTTACGGTGATCGGAACACCGACGAACAGCCGCATCCATCGCCGAGCGACAGGCGCAAGCAACGCCGTGCCGCCTATTAGGGCGGCGACAGCGGACGTTGCCTTGCCTTAATCCAAGTCAGTGCGTGCGCAAGCTCAGCGCAGGCTGCCGAGCGCCGGATCTCGCGAAATACGAGAACCGATTTGAGGAGACGATTAGACTTATTTCAGGTGGCCCGAGAGGAGTTTGTTCATCTCGAACATCGTCACCTTCTTCTTGCCGAAGATTTTGGAGAGCTTGTCGTCCGACATGATCTCGCGCTTGTTCGACGGGTTCTGCAGCTTGTGCTTCTTGATGTAGTCCCACATCTTGCTGACCACTTGCGAGCGCGGCAGCGGGTTTGCACCGACGATCGCCGCCAGCTCGGCTGAGGGCTTCACGGGGACTTGAAGGGCATTTGGTTTTTTTGCGGCGCCGCCCTTCGACGCTTTCTTTGCCGCTTTCGCGGGTGCCTTGGCCATGAGTCTTCTCCGCTTCCGCCAGGTTGATCAGAGCTATCGGCAGGGGCCTCCCCGCGGCAGCGTGGCCTGAGCCGCGCCGTCCTCGAATCTTCCCAGCCGAGACCCCCTTTTGTCATGAGTCGCGGCTTTCGCCTAGCCGTCCTGAGAATCTTCCGCTCGCTGCGGCCTTCGTGCAACATGCCCCGATTCCCCGAGATGATTCGCAAAAAGGAGCCCGCACGGCCGCGACAGGCCTCGGTCAGAGCGAGAACCCGCCATCCACGATCAGGGTCGTGCCGGTTGTGAAGGCGCTCTCGTCGCTGGCGAGATAAAGCGCCGCCGCTGCGATCTCCTCTGCGGTGCCGAGACGGCCCATGGGCTGGCGCTTGACGAAAGCGTCGCGTGTTTCAGCCACCGATTTGCCGGTCGATCCCGCGAGCGTCGAGATCCGCTCGTCCAGCGAAGGCGATTGCACGGTGCCGGGCGCGATGGCATTGCAACGCACTCCCTTTTGAATGAAATCCGCCGCCACCGCCTTGGTGAGGCCGATCACGGCGGCCTTCGTCGTGCCGTAAACATAACGGTTCGGGATGCCACGAACCGAAGAGGCGCCCGAGGCGATGTTGACGATCGCGCCCTTTCCCTTGTCGAGCATGCCGGGCAGAAAGGCCTTGATCGTGCGGTGCATCGAGCGAACATTGAGGTCAAAGGAAAAATCCCACGCCTTGTCGTCGCATTCGAGAATCGAGCCGTGATGCACAAATCCGGCACAGTTGACGAGCACGTCCACCGGCCCCGTTTTGGCGGCGAAAGCCTCGACGGCGCGCGTTGAAAGCACATCGAGCTTGCGGCGCTTTGCCCGTGCAATTCCCTCGAGCTTTGCAACGTCGATATCGGTCGCGAATACCTTTGCACCCTCTGAAACGAACGCCTCGGCAATGGCTCTCCCGATCCCCTGGCCCGCCGCGGTGACGACCGCCGTTTTGCCCTTGAGCCGTCCCGCCATCTCTCTCTCCTTTTCAGCGAATTTTGCGCATTTCGAGGTCTCAGAAACCTCTTGAAAAGCAAAAAATCGTTCCGACATTAGGAGCGCACCGGCCAAAGGCGGTGCGAACCTGTCCGGCCCTTTGCGGCGGACCAAATGCATGTTGCTTCTATAGGAGAATATGCCATGCGCCAGTATGATCTTCCCTCCCTTTATCGCTCCACCATCGGCTTCGATCGTCTCTTCTCGATGCTCGATCAGGTGTCCGGCGACTCCCAGAACTACCCGCCCTACAACATCGAACGCGTCGGCGAGAACGCTTATCGCCTGACGGTGGCGGCGGCCGGCTTCTCGGCTGAGGACCTTTCGATCGAGGTGAAAGAGAACGCTCTAACCTTGCGCGGCGAGAAAAACGTGACCGAAAGCGAGGGCAAATCCGAAATGGTTTATCAGGGGATTGCAGCCCGGGCTTTCGAGCGCCGTTTCCAGCTTGCCGATTTCGTCCAAGTGACCGGTGCGACCCTCGAGAACGGCCTCCTGCACATCGACCTCGTGCGTGAGATCCCCGAGGCCAAGAAGCCTCGTCTCATTCCGATCAACGGTCGGGTTGCCAACGGTCGAGCGGTCGAGACCAAGAAGGCTGCGTAACCGTCCCGAATATTGATGAAGAGCAAAAGGCGCTCCGTTCGGAGCGCCTTTTTCGTATCCTAATGGCTTTGCGGCCTTTGGTCGGGTCAGCCCATAGCGCCGTCACTCATAGCCGGCATCCGCGGGCAGAACCGGCTTTGCCGGGGCTGCGGGCGCCGCCTTCGGCGGTGCTGGGGCCGTCGAGGCAGCAGGAGCGGCTTCGGCCGATTTGGGAGCCGGCAATGCGGGCTCGGCTGAACCTGCGCCTGGCGGGTAAACTTGGCGGACGTTCGGGGCTGAACCCGGGGTCGGCGATGCCGTCGCCGCGGCCGGCGGGGGGCTTCCTCCCTCCGGAGGCGTGGGCTCGGGAACGGCGTGCTTCACCGCGGGTGGCGTGATCGTCGGGTGGGCGGTGGCGAGCGTGCCCTCCTTCTCTTTCGGCGGTTCGAGCGGCGAACTCTTCACTGAACGCTTGGCTTGGTTGGGCGGGTGGTAGGGCTTTGGCGCGGGTGTCGCCTGCACGGCTGGCGGCACGCCCGGGCGGATCACCTCGTCGGGGCGGCTCGCGTAGCCACCTGGGATCGCGGCGAGCTCGTTCGTGTTCGGCCGCTCCTCGATTTGCCGCGCGTCGAGAATGCGCCCATCGTAAGCGTCGAGCACCACGAACAAGCGCTGGCCAAAGCCATTGCGGACGTTGGCTACATAATGGCGGCCGGACATGGACGGCGGGGTAAGAATGCTCCAACCCCGGCGGCGCAAGAGATCGGCAATCTCGCCCGGCCGCAACATGGCTTCGTCTTGGTAACGTGGGCCGCCCCAAGGGCGCGGTTCACTGCCCCACCAGGAGTCATAACCTCCCCAAAATTGCGCTCGAGCCATGCTCGGATCCAGGACGAAAACCGCAACCCCAGCCAAGAGGGCGAAACCAAGTGAGGCTCGCCTCGACGCTTTCGGCGCGGAAGAAGGCAAAATCCCGATGATGCTCATGTGAAGCCCCTTGGCAAAAATCGCCCGAACCCATCTGTCGGCGGCGATTGCGGCGAGCTTTGGACGATGGCGTGGAAGCGATTTGTCCCTCCAGCCATTGGCCCTGTCCTCGCTTTCGAAAGGGCCGATCTTCAACCCGTCCTGGCTGTAACGCGGGGCACGGCCATCGGTTCGGTCTGCCCTGCGGCATGCAATTTTTCGATCTCCATCGCGGTGGTTCGAAAAGAGGTGACGAAACGGAAAAGCGCTTCTCCTTTTTTCGGCATGGACTTCACCGGAAGCCAATCGGGCGACCAGGGATGATAAGAGGCATTTGCCTTGCGCAAACGCCGGTCGACCGCTTCTGGCAAGATCGCAAACACGCCATTCGATTGACGCGGCCAGCCGAGCCTTACTCCCGGCAATGAAAGAAGCGCCTTCTCCAACTGCTCAGCGGCCCGGTTGGCGCGGCGCGCGAGATCGAGCCAGTGCCCATCCGACAAATAGGCCTGCATCTGTGCCGCGAGGAAGCGCCCTTTAGAGAGGGTATGGCCTGCGCGCTTGCGCCTTATCGCCATTTCCATCGCCTTGCTCTTGTCGAAGAAGACCACGGCTTCGGCGGCAAGGCAACCATTCTTGGTGGCGCCGAACGAGAGGACGTCGACGCCAACCTTCCACGTCATCTCGGCGGGCGTGCAGCCGAGAGAGACGAGCGCATTGGCGAAGCGGGCCCCATCCATATGCACCATGAGATCGCGCGAACGCGCGATCTCGGCAAGGGCGGCGATCTCCTCGACCGTGTAGAGGGTGCCTGCTTCCGTCGCCTGCGTGATCGAGAGTGCGGTGGGTTCGCTGTGGCGCAGGGAGTGCGCGGGCATGCGCTCGAGCTTCGCCGCAACGGTCGAGGGCTCGAGCTTGCAGCCGATGCCGGGAAGACCCACGACCTTGGCTCCGCCCGAGAAGAACTCGGGGGCTCCGCATTCATCATCCGCAATATGGCTTTCCACGTGGCAGAGGATGGCGCCGTAGGGCGGCGCCGCGCAAGCGAGCGCCAACGAATTTGCCGCCGTGCCGTTCACGACCAAAAAGGCCGCGACATCCCGCTCGAAGATTTCGCAAAGCTGCTTCTCGACTTGTTTCGTCAGCGTGTCGGCGCCATAGGCCGCCTCAGTACCTCCATTTGCGGCAACAAGCGCGGCGAGCACCTTTTCGCTCGCACCCGCGGTATTGTCACTTCGGAAATTCATGGAGATCCTCGAGGCTCGAATTGTTCTATTGAACATGGCGGGCAAGTTTGGCATGGTCGACAGATAAGGCAGCAAGGCTGACCTTTTTCAGGCAAGAAGCCCTCGATTGCGTGTGTGGGGGTTGGCGCGAACACCGTCAAGCAATGAAGGGAAGGCATCGACATGGATGCGGTGAAGGTTGCGGAGAGCGAGCTGAAGGGCGCGACGTCGCGGGCCCGTGCTCGCAAATCCGCTCCCCCAGCCTGTTGGCCGAATGGTCGCCCTCCCGCGCAGGGGTTGTTCGATCCGGCGCGCGAGCATGATTCCTGTGGCGTCGGGATCATCGCCGACATGACGAATGCGAAGCGCCACGACATCATCGAAAAGGGCCTGCAAATTCTTCTGAACTTGCGCCACCGCGGTGCTGTGGGAGCCGATCCCAAGCTCGGCGACGGTTGCGGGATCATGGTGCAGATTCCGCACCGCTTCTTTATGGAGGAGTGCGCCAAGCGCGGCTTCGCGCTCCCGGAGCCCGGACAATACGCGGTCGGGCATTTCTTCCTGCCGAACGACGCGCAGGCGGCGCAGCTCTGCCGCGAAGTGATCGAGAAGACGATCGCCGATGAGGGACAAGTGCTTCTCGGCTTTCGCGAGCCGCCCGTCGACAACAGCGACCTCGGCGAAAGCGTCAAGCCGACCGAGCCCTTGCATTTGCAAGCCTTCATCGGACGCGGCAAAGGCATCGCAAGCGACGAGGAGTTCGAGCGCCGTCTTTACATCCTGCGCAAGCAGATCTCCGGCACCGTTTACAACATGAAGGAGAACAACCTGCGCTCACAGGGGTTCTACCCTGTTTCGATATCCTGCCGCACCGTCGTCTACAAAGGCATGGTCCTGGCTTCCCAGCTCGGGGCCTATTACACGGATCTGCGTGATGCTCGCTTCGAAAGCGCCTTCGCGCTCGTGCATCAGCGCTTCTCGACGAACACTTTTCCGAGCTGGCCACTCGCTCATCCGTTCCGGATGGTGGCGCATAACGGAGAGATCAACACGCTGCGCGGCAACGTCAACTGGATGGCGGCGCGCCAAGCCTCCGTGGATTCGGAGCTTTTCGGCAACGACATCTCGAAGCTCTGGCCCATCTCTTACGAGGGTCAGTCGGACACGGCCTGTTTCGACAATGCGCTCGAATTCCTCGTACGTGGCGGCTATTCGCTCGCCCACGCCATGATGATGCTCATCCCGGAAGCCTGGGCCGGCAATCCGCTGATGGACGAAAATCGGCGCGCCTTCTACGAATATCATGCGGCGCTGATGGAGCCCTGGGACGGACCGGCCTCGATCGCCTTTTCCGACGGCCGCCAGATCGGCGCAACGCTCGATCGCAACGGACTCCGTCCCGCGCGCTATCTCGTCACCAAGGACGGGCTCGTCGTGCTCGCCTCCGAGGCAGGCGTTTTGTCGATCCCCGAAAGCGACATCGTGCGCAAATGGCGCCTGCAACCGGGCAAGATGCTGCTCATCGATCTCGAGAAGGGACGCATCGTCTCCGACGATGAGGTCAAGACGGAGCTCGCCCAGCGCCATCCTTACCGGCAATGGCTGAAGCGTTCCCAACTGGTGCTCGAGGACCTGCCGCCGGTGCAATCGCGTGAATCGCGGACCGACGTGTCGCTTCTCGATCGCCAACAAGCCTTCGGTTACACTCAGGAAGACCTGAAAATGTTGATGGCGCCCATGGCCGCGACCGGCCAGGAGGCAGTCGGCTCGATGGGCACGGACACGCCGATTTCGGCGCTTTCCGCACGAGCGAAGCTCTTGCCCACCTATTTCAAGCAGAACTTCGCCCAGGTCACGAACCCGCCGATCGATCCGATCCGCGAGGAGCTCGTGATGAGCCTCGTTTCCTTCATCGGGCCGCGGCCCAATCTCCTCGACCTCGAGGGCACATCTCGCAAGAAGCGCCTCGAGGTGCGTCAACCGATCCTCACGAACGAAGATCTCGAGAAGATACGCTGCATCGGCTTTCGCGAGGACGCCTTCGACACCAAGACGCTCGACATCACCTATCTTGCCGAACAGGGCGCGAAGGGCATGGAAGGCGCGCTCGGCCGCCTTTGCGAGAGGGCCGAGGCCGCGGTGCATGGCGGCTACAACATCGTGATCCTCTCGGACAGAATGGTAGGGCCGGACCGTATTCCGATCCCGGCGCTGCTCGCGACGGCGGCGGTGCATCACCACCTGATCCGCAAGGGTCTGCGCACCTCGGTGGGCCTCGTCGTCGAGACCGGCGAGCCGCGCGAGGTCCATCACTTTTGCTGTCTTGCGGGCTACGGCGCGGAGGCCATCAACCCCTATCTGGCTTTCGAGACGCTCACCACGATGCACCGGCAATTGCCCGAGGAGATCGACGAGAGCGAGATCATCAAGCGCTTCATCAAGTCGATCGACAAAGGTTTGTTGAAGGTGATGTCAAAGATGGGCATCTCCACTTTTCAATCCTATTGTGGGGCGCAAATCTTCGATGCCGTCGGCCTCTCATCGGCTTTCGTCGATCGCTTCTTTTTCGGCACCAAGACCACGATCGAAGGTGTCGGCCTGGCCGAGATCGCCGAGGAGACCGTGCGCCGCCATCGCGATGCTTTCGGTGACGCCCCCGTTTACCGCAATGCGCTCGACGTCGGCGGCGAATACGCCTTCCGCCTGCGGGGCGAAGCCCACGCCTGGACCCCGCAAGCGGTGTCGTTGCTTCAGCACGCCGTGCGCGGGGACCAGCAGGAAGAATATCGGGCCTTCGCCAAGCTCCTCAACGAGCAGTCCGAGAACCTTTTGACTGTGCGCGGACTTTTTCGCATCAAATCGGCCGAGGAAGATGGGCGCTCTCCCGTGCCGCTCGGCGAGGTGGAGCCGGCAAGCCAGATCGTGAAGCGCTTCTCGACGGGCGCAATGTCCTTCGGCTCGATATCGCGCGAGGCGCATACCACGCTCGCGATCGCGATGAACCGCATCGGTGGCAAGTCCAACACCGGTGAGGGTGGTGAGGAAGTCGATCGCTTTCGGCCGCTCGCCAATGGCGACTCGATGCGCTCGGCGATCAAGCAGGTCGCCTCGGGACGCTTCGGCGTCACGACCGAATATCTCGTCAATTCCGACGTGATGCAGATCAAGATGGCGCAAGGGGCAAAGCCGGGCGAGGGGGGCCAATTGCCCGGCCACAAGGTTGACGCGGTCATCGCCAAGGTGCGCCATTCGACGCAGGGCGTCGGTCTCATCTCGCCACCGCCGCACCACGACATCTATTGCATCGAGGATCTCGCGCAGCTCATCTACGATTTGAAGAACGTGAACCCGGCAGCCGACGTCTCGGTGAAGCTGGTTTCCGAAGTCGGCGTCGGAACGGTCGCGGCGGGTGTGTCGAAGGCGCGGGCCGATCACGTGACCATCTCGGGATTTGAGGGAGGCACTGGAGCCTCCCCGCTCACCTCGATCAAACATGCAGGCTCGCCCTGGGAAATCGGCCTCGCGGAAACTCACCAGACGCTGGTGATGAACAGGCTTCGCTCGCGCATCGCGGTCCAAGTGGATGGCGGGGTGCGCACGGGACGCGATGTCGTCATCGGCGCTCTTTTAGGCGCCGATGAATTTGGCTGCGCGACTGCTCCGCTCGTCGCGGCGGGGTGCATCATGATGCGCAAATGCCACCTCAACACCTGCCCGGTAGGCGTCGCGACGCAGGACCCCGTGCTGCGCAAGCGCTTCACGGGGCTGCCCGAGCATGTGATCAATTATTTCTTTTTTCTCGCCGAAGAGGTGCGCGAGATCATGGCATCGCTCGGCTTTCGCCGCTTCGACGAAATGGTCGGGCAGATGCAAATGCTCGACCAGGCGAAAGTCATCGAGCATTGGAAGGCGCGAGGGCTCGATTTTTCTCGCCTATTCCACAAGCCGAAGCCCTTGCCGGGGACTGGGATTTTCCACTCCGAGCGGCAAGATCATAGGCTCGAGAAGGTACTAGACCGAGAGCTCATCGCGCGCGCGGCAAGCGCCATCGAAACGCGCCGTCCGGTGCTCATCGAAGCGAAGATCAACAACACGAACCGGGCGACGGGCGCCATGCTTTCGGGCGAGATCGTCAAGCGTCACGGCCATGGCGGGCTTCCCGACGGCACCGTTCATGTGAAGCTCTTCGGCACGGCCGGACAGAGCTTTGGCGCTTGGCTCGCGCACGGGGTGACGCTCGAGCTCGAAGGGGAGGCCAACGATTACGTCGGCAAGGGGCTTTCAGGCGGGCGCATCATCATCTATCCGCCGCGTGAGGCGGTGAACATCACCCCCGAAGAGAGCATCATCATCGGCAACACCGTGCTTTACGGCGCGATTTCCGGCGAATGTTACTTTCGTGGCGTCGCGGGCGAACGCTTCGCGGTGCGCAATTCGGGCGCGATCGCGGTCGTGGAGGGCACGGGCGATCACGGTTGCGAATATATGACGGGCGGCGTCGTCGTCGTGATTGGACAGACGGGACGCAATTTTGCGGCCGGCATGTCCGGTGGAATCGCCTATGTCCTCGACGAGGACGGTTCCTTTGCCAAGCGCTGCAATCTGTCGATGGTCGATCTCGAGCCGGTCGAGGCGGAGGAGGTGATGATGCAGCGCCTGCATCATCACGGCGGCGATCTCGAAGGCCACGGCTTGGTCGATGTGATGGCCGATCTCGACCGTTTCGACGCAGAGCGCCTGCATCAGCTCATTGCCAAGCACGGCGCTTATACGGGCTCGGCCCGCGCCAAGCTCATCCTCGAGAATTGGGAGGAATACCTCCCGAAATTTCGCAAGGTGATGCCGGTGGAATATCGACGGGCGCTTGCCGAGCTCAATGCCGCGACGGCCGAGCCCGCTTACGCGCTTGCAGGCCGCTGAGATGGGCAAGGTCACCGGATTTCTCGAGATCGATCGGCGGGAGCGTCGTTACGCGCTCGCTTCCGATCGCATTCGTCATTATCGCGAATTCATGCTGCCGGTTTCAGAGGAAGCGACACGTGACCAGGCGGCCCGCTGCATGGATTGCGGGATCCCGTATTGTCACAATGGCTGCCCGGTCAACAATCAGATTCCGGATTGGAACGACCTCGTCTACAGCGGCGAGTGGCGCGCGGCGTTGGAGAACCTTCACTCCACCAACAACTTTCCGGAGTTCACCGGGCGCGTTTGTCCGGCGCCTTGCGAGGCCTCCTGCACGCTCAACATCCAGGACGCGCCCGTCACCATCAAAACGATCGAATGCGCCATCGTCGATCGCGGTTGGGAGGAGGGATGGATCTTCCCCGAGCCGCGCACGCGCGAGACGGGCAAGAAGGTGGCCGTCGTGGGCTCGGGTCCGGCGGGGCTTGCTTGCGCTCAGCAGCTTGCGCGCGCGGGCCACGAGGTGCATGTCTTCGAGAAGAACGCCAAGCCTGGCGGTCTGCTGCGCTATGGCATCCCCGACTTCAAGATGGAAAAGCACAATGTCGACCGCCGTGTAGCGCAAATGGAGGCTGAAGGCGTCATGTTCCATTGCGGTGTGACGGCGGGAGCGGGGCTTGCCGCATCCCGGCTTCTCGCCGAGCATGATGCGGTCGTTCTCGCTGGGGGCGCAGAAAAGCCGCGCGACCTGCCCATTCCCGGCCGCGAGCTCAACGGCGTGCATTTCGCCATGGATTTTTTGCCGCAACAGAATCGGCGCGTTTCGCGCGAACCGATCATCGCGAACGATCAGCCGATCCTTGCTTCCGGCAAGCACGTGATCGTCGTCGGCGGCGGCGATACGGGTTCCGACTGCATCGGCACTTCGGTTCGCCAAGGCGCGCTGTCGGTGACGCAGCTCGAGATCATGCCGAAGCCGCCCGAGAAGGAAAATAAGCTTTTGACTTGGCCGGATTGGCCGTTGAAGCTGCGCACCTCGTCAAGCCATGAGGAAGGTGCCGAGCGGGACTTCGCGGTGATGACGCAGCGCATGTCCGGAGAGAACGGTGCGGTGAAGAAACTTCACTGCGTGCGGCTTGACACCGCGATGAAGCCAGCGCTCGGGACCGAGTTCGAGCTCCGGGCGGACCTGGTCCTGCTCGCAATGGGTTTCGTGTCGCCCGTGCATGAGGGGCTCTTGACCGATCTTGGCGTTGCGCTAGACGCGCGCGGCAATGTCGCCGCGAGCCCTGTGGAATATCGCTGCTCGGTCGAGAAGGTATTCGCGTGTGGCGATATGCGTCGCGGCCAATCCCTCGTCGTCTGGGCCATCCGCGAAGGTCGCCAGGCGGCGCGCGCCGTCGATCTCTTCCTCGAGGGAGAAACCGCGCTCCCGAGGTGACCCATCGCATCAACGTTTTCTCGCGGCCCCAGGCGTCGCATGCAATGGCTCGCGTCGATTGATCGAATGGTCGGCGCCGATGAGCTTGCGCATGCAAGGCTTATTGGAGGTAGTAACGCCAGATCACCGCGTTCATGGTGACGGCGAGCGAAACGACCGGAAAGACCGCCACCAAGACGATCAGCGCTTGGCGAAGACGCTCACATTTTTTCGCTCCGCCAACAGACAGCAATCCTGTTCCAATCAAGAGGATCGGCAGGAGATATCTTCCTTGCACGCCCTCGACGATCGCGCCGCCCGGGATGGTCCAGGTCAGATATTCGATTGCGAAGACTCCGGCGGTCGAAAGCAGGACACTGGCCGCCATGACGAGATGAGGCTTACCTTTTCGTTCTCCGTTCGACCCCAAGACCGTTGCAAGGGCCGCGCCCGCGACGATGCTCCCCGCTACCGGATAGTAGCGAAGGGGGAGCGCGGTATCGAGCCAGCCGAGCATGCCGATCGAACTTAACAAGTAAAAGTGCCAGTAGTGGGCGAGCGTGCCCCAAATGACGTGCATGACGAAGAGCGGGTGCTCTGAAAGCAGGAGCAATTGTGCTCGCGGATCAGCCCCTAACAAAGCGCCGAAATTGGTCATCGCGGTTGCCGCGCTCACGCAGGACCACAGGAGCGATAACCCTGCGCCTCCAAGCGCAGCCACAATCCGCCAACGCCAAGGGGCCCTGACCAGTGCCAAAGGCAAAAGGGTGATCGGAACATAGGGAGGTCGAGCCATTCCCACCAAGCCGAGCGCCAAAGCGAGGCATGCGAGGTCCAATGGGCGGGGCTTGTTGGGGCTGCGCACCAACCCGACCCAGAGCGAGCCTGCCAAGGCGCTGCACGCAAGCAAGAGCGCGTCCTGGGACGACGAGGAGATCAAGGAGAGCGACATCGGAAGCGTCAGAACCGCGAAAATCCATATGGCGGCCGCTTCTGCAAAAAGAATCGCCATGGCGGCCAACGCCACCGCCGTGATGCCGGTCAAAACCCGGGAAAGGATCAAGGTGTGCACGATGCTCAACCCCGATAGCCGTCCAGCCAAGACGCCAATCGCGGAGGGCACGTAAAAGAACGGAGGATAGAGCGCCGTCCCCGGGAAGCCGGCCAAGACGCGATTCTCGGACCAGTAAACACCCGGTGCCCAATTGGCGCGTGTTGCGCGGGCTTCGGGGTGGAAGGCAAGGAGGGTGTGGAAATCGCTCGCCGCCAAGAGTTGGGGGTCGGCCCACCCGCCCGCCGAGAGACCAGAATCACCATTCCGGAACCTGAAAGCCAGGACTGCGCCATCCGCCAACTGCGCCGCCCGCAAGAAATGCGCGGGCTCGTCCGGATTTTGGAAGGGGGGCATGTTGACGGCGAGAAAGGCGATTGCGACCATCCCGTAAACGATAAACGCCGAAGCCAGACGGCGCGCGATCCGTACATCCGGACTCTCGCTCTTCCCCTCGGTTTGGAGACGGGTGAGCACCCCGAGAGGCACGCACGAGAAGCTCCCCAATATCGCGTGAAGGCGGGGGTGCGAGGATGCGGAATACCAATAGGACACGAGGTGAACTTTCCTACTGGCCGCAAACGACTTGTGTTTGTCTGCGAGGGTTCACGGCCGCGGTGAAGCGCCCGCTGGCATTGAGTAATCCACTCTAACGGGGCCGAACTAATTAGACTCGAAGCGTTGCTCTGTCTCCTTCGATGAAAGTCACGTTTACTTGATCGAAGCTCTCCAACCGCCCGCGTGAACGCAGATGGTCGTCCGAAGCAGATGCCTAAATCACGCTGCTCACGGAAATTTGGAATTTTCAGCCCGTGGCTCGCCCCGAAATGTCGGCGGCGTTCCCCTCACACTTCTTGGGCAGCGCGCGCCGCCAGCATCGCCTCCAGGCCTTCCGTCATCTCATCCCAGACCCGGCCAAGCGCTGCATCCTTCTTGGCGGTCTCGGCATAGGCGGCAACCGCCTCATGGCCGTCGAGAAGCCGCGGCAGCTTTGCAAATCCCATGAGGCCTTCAAGCGAGAAGCGAACGGGGGTGAGCCAGACATCTGCTGTGGTGAGCTGGCCGGGAAAGGCGTATTCGCCCTTGAGGAGCATGGCGTCGAGATGGGTGAGGCCCTCCTCGAGCTTGGCGAGCTGGCTCGCAATCAAGGCCTCGTCCTTCTCTTTCCCGTCAAACATATAAAAAAGTGGCATCATCGGCTGCATGACGTAAAGATCGGCGACTTGCGTGATCAGGCGCACCCGCGCAAGCGCCTCGGCGGTGTCCGGCCGCAGCTGGACTTGCGGATGAGCGTCCTCGAGATATTCGACGATCACGGCGGATTCGGCGATTACGGTGCCGTCATCGAGAAGCAGCACGGGGACGCGCACGAGAGGATTGATGGCGCGGTATTCAGGGGACGTTCGCCAATCGGCTGGCGGAGGAGTGATCTCGATGGCGAGCCCCTTGGCGTAGATCGCGCCGCGCACCCGCGCCGCGTAAGGCGATAAGGGAAGGGAATAGAGCTTCAAGAGAATCTCCCGATGTCGGTGCGTTGACCATTGCGTGCCATCAAGCCTCAACCGAGACAAGGGCTCATGCTCAACCCGGCCCGCGGGTTGAGCTTCAGTCCTCAGGGATGCCAGCTGAAATCGTCCGAGCGACCGGGTTTCGCGGCGCGCCATTGGTCGATGGCGAAGGAGGAGGAGGAGAGCGGCCGGGGTGCGCGCGAGATGGGCGGCGTGAGCAGGCCGTCCGCGGCGCGCTCGGGCGTCGTCAGCGAAATTATCGGACCTACCGCCGGGCGTTCTGGAATTCTCGCGATCAATGGCACGGCGTCGGTGGAAGGCGGTGTTCCGGCCATCTGATCGATCAACCGTTCAATATCGTCTTTTGCGCCAGGCTGGTTGGGAGAGACGAGAACCGTTTCGGGAGGGGGTGCGGGCTTCTCGGCCAGGATTCGTTTCACCTCCACGTCGGCGAAATAGGCGGCCTTGAGGGCGCCCTGTTGAGTGAAGCCCACCCCGTCGCTGGTGCGCAACTTCACGATCGCGCCGTTCAGAGCCGGACCCGTGTCGGTGTATTTGCCGTCTTCTCCGATGAAGGCGTCGTGAAGATCGACGAAGGCGCCCCCTGATGCGTGCACAGCGTCGCGGACGATGGCATTGAGGCTCTGGACCTCCTCGGGAGATTTGGGCGTGGCCATCACGGGCAGCCCGACCCAGACCACCGGGAGGTGCTTTTCCCTGAACACGCCGAGCACGGCGTCGACCCGCTTCGCATAGGCTTCGAGCCAAGGGTCGGAGCCCGGCTCGAGCGTCGCTGCCCCGCTTGGCATCGACTGCCAATCATGGGTGCCAATGAGGACCACCGCGACGTCGTAATGTTGCGCGCCGGCGAGCGCTGCGCGCGCACCCTCCACCCAATCAAACGGATCGACGCGCGTGAGGCTCGATAGAGGTTTCGTCTTGCGCACCACCTGCACATCCGGATTGTCGCCGAATTCCTGGTCGATGCCTTGTGCGAGCTTGTCGGCAAGCGCGTCGCCGATGACGAGAATGGCTGTCGAGGGGTTGGTCTTTGTCTTGATCTGCACCTCCTGTTGGCCTTCTCTCGCTGCTGAAGGTCGAGGCGCGGCATGGCCAGCGCCCGCGCTGTAGGACGAGCGCCGAGGTGCAGGCTCGACGGGAGGTTTCACCGGCGCGGGATTGCCGGCACGAATGAATCTTTCGAGGAACGATTGAGCGCCCGCCATGGGCGCGCAAAACGTCGGCGCCACAAAGAGCGCGAGAAGCAGAGCTGCATGGCGCATCGACCGGTGCATGGCTCTGCCTAGCGCCGGTTCATGGCGGGATATTGGCTTGCCCGCACAGGCCCGAGCAGAGCGGTGCTCGCAAATCAGGAAACTCGATCCCGACGTGACAGGTCGACGGCATCAATGCGCGGCCCGCAATTTTTGGAGAAGTTCCGGAGTTGGAAAACCATCGGCAACGAGGCCGTTTTGAGCCTGGAAACGGCGCGTGGCTTCGCGAAGCGCAGGGCCGAGATGCCCATCGAGCTTGTCCTGATAGAGGCCAAGCCTGTGCAAAAGGCTTTGTGCCTCGAGCCTTTGGTCATGATCCAGTCCTTGGACCGGCGAAGGCCAGGAAGCGTGAATGCCGGAAGAGCCTGCGATGCGCTCGGCAAGAAGGCTCGCGGCAAGCGCGTAGGCATCCGACGTGTTGTAGTTCTTGAGCACGAAGAAGTTCTCCGTGATCAGGAAAACCGGCCCTTTCCAGCCGACAGGAAAGAAGAGCAGACCCTCGCCGATCTCAGGCAGTGGTCTGCCGTCGGCCCGCGAAACGCCGCGGCGCTTCCATTCAAAAAAGCTCGCCTGTGCCGGCATGTAGGCGAAGCTTTCAGGCAACGTGACCTCGAAGCTTGAAGGGAGGTCGGCTCTCCAGCCGCTCATCTTCAGGAAATTGGCGATGGAGGCGAGCACGTCTTGCGGCTTGGCCCAGATGTCCTTGCGGGCGCTGCCGTCGAACGAGGTCGCATATTTGAGGAAGCTCGACGGCATGAATTGAGCCTGTCCCATGGCGCCAGCCCAGGAGCCCTTCATCGAGGCGCGCGCGACGTGGCCTTCTTCGAGAATGACGAGCGCGTCGATGAGCTCTTCACGAAAAAGCCCGCCGCGGAAATCGATGAAGGCGAGGCTCGCGAGCGAGGCGATGACATCCTTGCCCCCGACACCCGCCCCATAGCCCGATTCGAGCCCCCAAAGCGAAAGAAGGATAAAACGATCCACGCCGAAGCGCCGCTCGATCGCATCGAGGGTGTCTTTCCATTTCGCCGCAAGCGCTCGACCTTGCTCGACTTCGCGTTCCGAAACGGCCGAGGCGAGGTAGTCGCGGATCGAACGCTCGAACTCAGCCTGCTTCGTGGTGCGTTCGATGACGCCTTGCTCGAGTTGCACCCCCGCGAAAGCCGCATCGAAAGTCTCCCGCGAGACGCCGGCTGCTTTCGCGTCGGGCCAGAGCGCATCGATGAAGGCAGCAAAGGAAGCCGCGGTTTTCGTTTCGCTCGGTGACGAAAGGGACGCCGCTCCCGGCGGGCTTGTTGCGGGCGTGCCTGATTTTGCCGAGGCGCTTGGAGAGGACGAGAATGCCGCAAGCGTGAAATAGCCGATCGCGAAGAGAAGGACCGAGCGCGTGGGGGCGGGACAAAGCCGCGCCGGAATTCGCAAGCGGCTTTTCAGGTAAAGCGGCATGGGCGAGCGTGCGTGGCTTTGAACATGGAAAGGCGCTCGAGCTTTGCGCCGCGGTTCACGCAGCACGCTGATCGATGAGCTTCTTTTCCCAGGCGAGCGCCTGCGAAACGATCTCGTGAAGATCGTCATGGCGGGGGGTCCAACCCAGTTCCGCGCGAATGCGGCCGGCCTTGGCGACAATGGCCGCGGGATCGCCGGGGCGGCGGGGGCTAGGCCGAACCTCGAAATCTTTGCCCGAGACGCGCTTCACCATCTCGACGACCTCGAGCACGGAGAAGCCGTATCCGTATCCGCAGTTCAAGGTCAGGCTGTCGCCCCCATCGCGCAAATGCGCGAGCGCCGCAAGATGAGCCCGGGCCAGATCCGTCACTTGTATGT
>JAFBAS010000180.1 GCA_019247605.1 Hyphomicrobiales bacterium | reverse complement strand
GTAACTGGCCAGCGCCGCGTCGAAATGCTTCAGTTCCTTGAGGACATTGGCTCGATTGTTGAAGGCTTCTGCGTAGTCCGGCTTAAGGGCAATCGCCTTGTCGCAGCTCGCCAGCGCCAGGCCGAAACGCTTCAGCTCCGTGAGCGCAACGCCTCGGTTGTTGAAGGCTTCTGCGTAGTCCGGCCTAAGGGCAATCGCCTTGTCGTAGCTGGCGAGCGACTGGTCGAAACGCTTCAGTTCCATGAGCGTAACGCCGCGATTGTTGAGGGCTTCTACGTAGTCCGCTCTGAGGGCAATCGCGTTGTCGTAACTGACGAGAGTCTCGTCGAGACGCCTCAGCTCGACGAGCACATTGCCTCGATTGTAGAAGGCTTCAGCGTAGTCCGCCTTAAGGGCAATCGCCTTGTCGTAGCTCGCGAGTGCCTCGTCGAGACGCTTCAGCTCCCTAAGCGCAATGCCCCGGTTGTTGAAGGCGGTAGCGTAGCCCGGCCTTAGGGAGATCGCCTTATCGTAGCTGGCGAGCGCCTCGTCGAGACGCTTTACCTCCATGAGAACAATGCCGCGATTGTGGAGGGCTTCTACGTGGTCCGGCATGAGGGTAATCGCGTTGTCGTAGCTCGCCAGTGCCTCCTCGAGACACTTCAGCTCCATGAGCACAATGCCGCGATTGTGGAAGGCTTCTACGTAGTCCGGCTTGAGGGCAATCGCGTTGTCGTAGCTCGCCACTGCCTCCTCGAGACGCTTCAGCTCCATGAGTGCATCGCCGCGATTTTTGAAAGCTTCCACGTAGTTCGGCTTAAGGGCAATCGCCTTGTCGTAGCTCGCCAGCGCCTCGTCGAGATGCTTAAGCTCCTTGAGCGTGTTGCCTCGGTTGTTGAAGGCTTCTGCGTAGTCCGGCTTGAGGGCAACCGCCTCATCGTAGCTCGCAAGTGCCTCGTCGAGACGCTTCAGCTCCATGAGCGCAGCGCCGCGATTGTTGAAAGCTTCTACGTAGTTCGGATTGAGGGCAATCGCCTTGTCGTAGCTCGCAAGTGCCTCGTCGAGACGCTTCAGGTCCTTTAGCGCGTTGCCTCGGTTGTTGAAGGCTTCTGCGTAGTCCGGCTTAAGGGCAACCGCCTCATCGTAGCTCGCAAGTGCCTCGTCGAGACGCTTCAGCTCCTTGAGCGCAATGCCTCGGTTGTTGAAGGCGGTCGGGTCATGCGGATTTATCTTGAGCGCGTGCGCGATCAGTCGCTCTCCTTCAAAGTGCTGCCGACGCTGAGCTAAAACAACCCCGAGAAGATGGGTCGCGCCGAAATGACGGGGTTCAAGTCTTAGAATATTTCGATATATCTCTTCAGCCTCGGCCAACTGGCCGCGCTGATGCAGCGAAATCGCGTTTTGTAGATCAGCTTCAGCCATTGGGTTGGCCCGCCCTGAGCTCTCACCTCCTAGCCTTGCGTGACCATAATGTGCAATTGGGGCATCCGAGGTAACGCCGGGCAATCGATTTTCCGGGCTTCTAAAGCCGCTCAGACCTTGTGCGATGCAGTCGGGCGGCCGCGTGCGTGGAAGCGTTCAGCTTCGACCGACTGGCCCCGATGCGTCAGGCGTAAATGTACCCGCCCGAAACGATGATGTTTTCACCGGTCATGTAAGTATTTTTGGGTCCGCCGGCCATCAACACCCATTGGGCGATCTCCATGGGCTCGGCGCCGCGGCCGAGCGGGCTTGCCTTGGCCAATTCCTCGAGGAAACCAAGTGAGCGGGCGCGCTCGGTCGCCATCCCTGCTGGGGCGACGGAATTCACGAGAATGCCGTCCATCGCGACGTGATGCGCAAAAGAACGCGTGAGGCTGACCACCGCCGCTTTGGTCGCCGCATAATGCGCGTTTTGCGGATGCGCCTTGAAGGCGTCGACGGAAGTGAGATTGACGATGCGCCCTCGGATCTTCCCTCTTGGTTCCTGCCGCTGCATGTGCCGAACCCCGGCGACCATCATGTGGTAGGTGCCTTTGATGTTGACCCCGTTCGAGGCATCCCATTCCGCATCTGTGATTTCAAGAATCGGGCGACGCGGATAGATCGCGGCGCAATTGATCAGCGTATCGACACGGCCAAGTTTCGAGACCACCGCGTCAAACGCAGCATGGCATTGGGAACCACTCTGAATGTCGCATCGCGCAGACACCGTCGGTACATCCTTCGTTCGCGCCGGCGACAACGCAGTTTCGGCGGCCGCCCCATCGAGGTCGATGATGGCGAGCTTGGACGCACCGTCCTCGACGGCCATGCGGGCCAGGAGCGCGCCAAGTCCGGAACCGCCGCCCACAATGAGCACGCAAAGGTCTCTCATATCGCCTGTCTCACCTCGTGCCACTCGGGCTCACGGGGCGCGTCGGCATAATATCGAAGCGCGTCACGTCTGCCCTGTTCGGTAACGCAAGGACGGCAACAACCATCTTGGCCACGTCCTCCGGCTGAACCGCCACATTGCCTGCATACATCGCGGCACGAGCCTTTTCATCGAGGATGTCGTTGTATAGCGGTGTTTCGACGCGCCCGGCCACGATCTCAGTCACGCGAATCCCGTAAGGGGAGAGATCTGCCCGCAATGATGCGGCAAAGCCGGCAATTGCTGCTTTGGTCGCGGAGTAGACGGCGATATTGGAAAAGGCTGCGTGGGCCGCGATCGAACCGGTGAACATGATGTGCCCGGCGGACCTCTCTCGCATTTGCGGCACGACGAGGCGCGTGAGCACGATGGCAGCGTTGAGATTGAGCTCCAACGTCGCCTCGATGTCGTTGATACTCATATCGGTGAAATTGCCCAAGGGCGGCATCATGCCGGCATTGTTGATCAGCACGTCTATTTGCAAGTCCTTCACCGCGGCTGCTAGGGCCTTACGGTCGGTCACATCGAGCGCGACAGGCGTGATGGCGCCTTGCGAAGTCCGCAATTTTGCAAGCGCGGCCTTGTTGCGCCCAATTGCAAAGACCTCGTAGCCAGCCTTGCTGAGCTCCAGCGCCATGGCTCGCCCGATGCCGCTTGTGGCGCCGGTGATGAAAGCTGTGGTCACTTGCGGATGTCCGGAGATTGCGCCGCGTTAGTTGGAGGCGCATGAAAGCAAAAATTTCCGGAATGCGAAATGGGGGTCCTCAGGGAGGAAACGTTCTTGGTCATGCACGCCGTGATCAAGCTCAGGCCTGAGACTCGCGTTTGCACGTGCGTCCACGCGTGCGGCGTCGAGGGTCGAGTGAAGCTTCTCGATGAGATCGCCGTTTCTCTCGCGCGCGGCAACTCGTCAGTCGCAACAATTGCGCCCGCCCCGTTTCACCGAAGGCGCACTTTGATATAATCCAACAGCGTCCGCTCTCATGCTTCGGACTTTGGTAAAGGACCGAGGGGCGACATTCATCTCACGCGAAGTCCTTCACGGACCTCTTGGATCCTGACTTCTTCGTGTTCACGGCGAACAGCGTTTGGCGAGCTCATGTGATGGGAATGGTTAGGGCAAAAATCTCGGCGCTCAACACCGCCGGCCTGGCACAGGCTCGTGCCCAGGAGCTTCGCGCGTAATGGCTGCTCCACGTCGGCTGACCGTAATGGTTTCTCTCGACGTCGCGGGTTTCACCCGCCTCGTGCAAGACAATGAGCGCGCTGCTTTGACCGAAGTCGCCGCAATTCGCCGCGACCTTATCGATCCGACGCTGCAGCCTCGCGGCGGCAACGTTTTCAAGACCATGGGGGACGGGGCGCTCATCGAGTTCCCCAACGTCGAGGATGCGGTGAGCTGGACGATTGAATTTCAGGAGGCAATGGCGGATCGAAACTTGCGGCGACCAGAAAAACCGATTTTGGTTCGCGCCGGCATCGCCCTTGCCGATGTCTATATCGATGGCGACGATCGCTCGGGCGCCGCGATCGCCTATCTGGTTCGGCTCCAGGAAGCTGCGCCCCCTGGCGGTATCGCCATGACGCATTCGGTACGCTGGCAGCTTGGAAAGGGGCTCGTCACCCGTTTCACAAGAGTGACCACAATCCTCAAAGGAATGGATGAGCCCTGGGAAATTTGGGTGTGGCGAAGCTCCGCGACCGGTGCCGCGCCTGAGCCGGTCAAGCTGCACGGCGATCGTGAAGATCGTCACCCTGGTTTACCCGAGAAGCCCTCGCTTGCCGTGCTGCCCTTTCAAAATCTGAGCGGCGAGCCCGACCAGGAGTACTTTGCGGATGGTGTCGTCGAGGAAATCATCACGGCACTCTCGAGGGTCCGCTCCTTCTTTGTTATCGCCCGCAACTCATCGTTCACCTACAAGGGGAAATCGGCCGATGTGAAACAGGTGGGGCGCGAGCTTGGTGTCCGCTATGTTCTCGAAGGCAGTGTGCGCAAGGCCGCGGGCAAGGTGCGCGTGACCTGTCAGCTCATCGAGGCCCAAACGAATACCCATATCTGGGCCGACCGGTTCGAGGGTGAGCTCAAGGACATTTTCGATCTGCAGGACCGAGTGACAGAGAACGTGGTCGGAGCGATCGTACCCAACCTTCAGTTGGCCGAGATCGAGCGAGCGCAGCAAAAGCCGACTCAGAATTTGCTCGCTTACGATTTCTATCTCCGTGCGCTTCCGCCCCTTTACACGCTGGCGAGGAGCGGCCTCGATGAAAGTCGAGATCTTCTCCTCAAGGCGCTTGAAGCGGAGCCGAGCTACGCGCTTGCCAAAGCGATGGTGTCTCGCTGCTACGTTTTCAAGCGGGCCCAGCTCTGGGGAACCGAGGACGAACGGCTGGAGGGCATACGACTCGCACGCGAGGCGCTCGGCGCTCACAAGGACGACCCGACGACGCTCGCGGTCGCGGGACACGCGCTGGGTTACCTCGCGAAGGAGTTCGAGGTCGCGCGCAACGCGATCGAGAGGTCGCTTTTCCTCAATCCCAGTTCGATCATCGGGCTCACCGCCCAAGGCATGCTGCACAATTGGACCAACCGTCCAGACGCAGCGTTGGACGCATTTGGCCGGGCGCTTCGGATCAGCCCTCTCGATCCCGGCAAGCTCTGGACGTTGTTCGGTCTCGCGCGCGCTTACACGCGGCTAGGGCATTACGAGGAAGGCCTCGAGACGGGGCTCGCTGCGGTACGAGAACGGCCGGAATCGATTCACTCCTATTTGCCGGTCATCCAGTGCCTGGTGCGGCTTGGCCGGATGACCGAGGCGCGCCGCTTTGCCGCCGATCTCATGCAGATAGACAGCCAATTCACGGTCACGAAATTCGACGAGGTTGCAGTTTCACAAGGGGAGGAGTGGCGCAAACGGGCGATCGAGGATTTTCGGCTTGCAGGGCTTCCCGAATAGGCCTTCGCTCGATCGCGCGCATTGTTGAGAGCGCCGTTCGTCATAGCGCGACGATCAATCCTTCATTTGGTGCAAGCTCGACATCCTGACCGATGCGCTGGCGCCCCTGCCTCTCATGCGTCGAGAACATGACATTGCCGGTCGTGATTTCGGCGACGCGCAATCGCTTGTGCTCATCCTCCAGATTGAGAAGCACGCCGACGCGCGAACCCGCGTGCTGGCGCAAATAGGCGAGCGCTTCACCTTCGATTGGCAAAGGCGTCCAGCTTCCTCGCGAAAGCGCAGGCTCCTTTCGCCGCAGCGCGAGGAGATCGCGGGTCATCGAGAGCATCGAAGAGCGGTCTTTGCGCTGCCGCTCGACGGAGAGCCCCGGTCCGTTGCCGCCGATAGGAAGCCAGGGATCGCCCGTGGTGAAGCCGGCATTCGGCGTATCGTCCCACGGCATCGGACATCGCTCCGGGTCACGCCCTTGGTTCAGGCCAGGCAGGTTTGTTCCGAAGGGGTCGCGCAGCTTGTCGGGCGGGATCGCCACGTCTTCGAGCCCCAGTTCATCGCCGTAGTACAGGATGGGCGTTCCACGAAGCGTCAGCAGAAGCAGCATCGCGATGCGCGCTTGCGCTCGACCGAGACGGCTCGCGATCCGCGGTTGGTCGTGATTCCCCATGACCCAATCGGGCCAGGCACCCACGGGCAACACAGCTTCATATGCGCCGATCACCTCGAGGATCGGCGCAGCCTTCCAAGGCGTCCATAGAAGATTGAAGTTGGTCGGAAGGTGCAACCCGGTGAGCTCGGCGCCGTAGTAGGGGGCGATCTCGCCAGTCTTGAGATAAACTTCCCCGATCAGAATGGGGTCGCGAGGATACGCCTCGAGGACCTTTCGGATACCGCCGACGAAACCCATGATGTCGGGCCCGTTCGCGCTATTCACCATGATATTGCGCGCGAAAGGCGGATCGCCTGGGCGAAAATGCGGATTGGGCGGGTCATCCCGCAAGGCAGGATCCTTGGCGAGGCACCCGACCGCATCGATCCTGAATCCGTCGACCCCGCGCTCGAGCCAGAAGCGGAGAACATCGTGCATCGCTTCTCGAACGGCGGGGTTGCGCCAATTCAAATCGCATTGCTGCTTGAGGAAAGTGTGACAGTAGTATTGGCGGGTATCCGCATCGAATTCCCAGGAACTTCCTCCCGCGAGACTCTGCCAGTTGTTCGGCGGGCGTCCGTCCGCGCCGGGATCGCGCCAGAGATACCAGTCGCGCTTGGGATTTTCGCGGGAGCTTCGCGATTGCGCAAACCAGGGATGCTGATCGGAAGTGTGGTTGGGCACGTAGTCGAGGATCACGCGAATGTTTCGCGCGTGGAGCACGGCAAGCATCTCGTCGAAGTCGGCGAGCGTGCCGAAGCTCGGATCGACATCCAGATAGTTCGAGACGTCGTAACCGAAATCGACCATGGGCGAAGTGAAGAAGGGAGAAAACCAGATCGCGTCGACACCAAGCCAAGAAAAGTAGTCGGCTCTTTCGATGATGCCCCTCAAATCACCGATGCCGTCGCCATTGCTGTCTTGGAATGAGCGTGGATAAACCTGGTAGATCACTGCGTCGTGCCACCAAGGGTCCGCTTTGGCGGAGCTTTTCACAGCTCGTGTCATCGTGCCTTCGGCGGTCACAGCTTTTACCGGGAACTCAGATGAGGGCTTTTGAAGCCGAGGCGCCGGAGCCCTTCGCGAATTTCGCCGCAACTCATGAACAGCTTCCACAGAAGCCCGGTCCTGTGATTTTCGATCATGATGATGATCGGGCCCTCATCGATTGCAAGGTGCGTTGCCGCAAACCAATCTCGGGCTTCGCAGAAGGCATCGACGAAGCCGTATTCGCGCCACAGCCGCTTGCCGAGAGCTCCGTAGAAATGCCTGAGCGCGGCGAGCGAATGCGCGGGCACATAGGGGATCGAGGAGAGCGCGGCCGTCGGAGCGATCACCCCGGCATCCTTGTCAGGCGCGAAGGCACTATAGCCGTCCGGTCCGTCGCTTGCGGTGAGCCCCCATGAATTTGGCCCATAGCCAGAAAACCCGTGTGGGTTGCGCACGCAATGGGCGTAGTTGATGCGGGCGTGATTGAGGTTCTGCTGCCAATAATCGGCATAGCGGTCCTTCAAACCGCGCGGATCGAGCCCGAGAAAAGAATAGTGCGTGAAAAAGAGCGGCCCACCATAGTCGGGCCCAAGGGGAAGATCGATGTCGTAGAAGCTCCGGCCATTCCTGAAATTCACTCCTTCGACCCAGCCCTTGTGATAGACGCCGGGCTCGATCGCGTAGCGCGGCGAAGAGGCAGCGAGCACATAGGTGATTAAGCACTCGTTCCAGCCCCGGATCTCGTAGTTCATGCTCCAGCCGTTATTCGGGCTCCAGTGCCAGTAAAGGACGTTCATTCCATCGCGCGTGTGCCAATTCCATTCCGTCTCTTCCCAGAGCTGCGTGATGCGCCAACGCAAGCCTCGTTCGGATGCCTCGTCGCGGTCGAAATATTGTCTCGCGCACAAGAGTCCCGCGAGAAGATAGGCGGTCTCGACGAGATCGCCCCCATCATCCTTGCGGGTGAAATGGAAGGGCTTGCCGGTCGTTCCGTTCATCATGTGCGGCAGCACGCCATGAAAGCTCGCTGCCGACAGCAGGAAGCTTGTCATCTTCAAGAGGCGCTCGACGGCTTCTTCGCGCTTTATCCATTTGCGTTCGGCGGCGACGATGATTGCCATTGCGCCAAACCCCGAGCCGCCCGTGACCACGGTGTCGAGCCCTTCGATGCTTTTGGGATCGCTCCGATCACGGGCGAGCCCGCTGTGTGGATGAGCGAAGTCCCAAAAGTAACGAAAGCTCTGCCGCTGCACGAGCTCGAGGAGCTCATCGTCGGTTTTGTGGGTCCGGGAAATCTTGGCGGGCTTGGATCGGTTCGGCGGTTCTTTTCTCTTCCTGCCCTTCAAGCTTTGCTCCTCCATACCAGGTCCATGGCGCGGGCGCTTGCGGCCTTTTGGATCAGTCTTCACGTGGTGAGCTCGATCTGTGTGCTCAAGAATCCGTCGGCGTCCGCGCTTTGCCCGACATGCACCTCGAGGGTCCCGGCTTCGAGCCGGGGCGCGAGGTCGTGATCCAGAAAAGCCAAGTCGCCGGCGGCGAGTTTGAAGCAGACCGTCCCGTTTTCGCCTGCGGCAAGCGAGATTTTTTCGAACGCCTTGAGCTCGAGCAAAGGACGGGTGACGCTTGAAACCTGGTCGCGAATGAATAAGAAAAGCGTCTCTTCTCCCGCCAGAGGGCCGTCATTGCGGACATCGATCGAGACCTCGATCGTCTCGCCGGCACGCAGCTTGGATTGGTTCACGCGAAGCCCGGAAAGCTCGAATCGGCTGTAGGACAGGCCATGTCCGAAAGCGAAGCGAGGCTCATTCGGCATGTCGAGATATTTACTCGTGTAGTGGTCGTTGGCTGCCGCCGGCCGTCCCGTGGGACGCATGCCGAAGAATATTGGGATTTGCCCCACATCGACGGGCCAGGACATCGACAATCGGCCCACCGGATTGAAGCGTCCGCTCAACACGTCCCCGATCGCGCGTCCGGCTTCGCTGCCGGGGAACCATGCGGCCATGAGCGCGTCCGCTTTTTCCACGAGCCAGTTCGGCAAAACCAGAGGGCGCCCCGAAAACAAAAGAACCACGACGGGCTTTTTCTGGGCGAGGACGATTCGCGCCAACTCACATTGGGCGGCAGGAAGGCTCGGATGACCGCGGCTTCCGGCCTCGCCGCTCATCGCGAGCGTCTCTCCAACGCAAAGGACGATGATATCGCTTTCCCTGGCGAGCCTGCGCGCTCGCTCCTTGCCGGCAGTGTCGATCCGTTCGATGCCGCAACCGGCCGTGAAGGCGACGTTCGCCTGCGGGAGCGCCGCACGCAGCCCGTCCACGATCGCCAGAGCCTTCTCGCCGCCCTCGCTCGCTTCCACCAGCGCTGCGGCCTCTCCCTTTGCATCGGCAAGAGGCCCGATGACCGCAATCGCACGCGGAGCGTCGCGAAGCGGCAAGACGTCACCGTCGTTCTTCAAAAGCACCAGCGAGCGGCAGGCAGCCTCCCAGGCGAGTTCCTTGCGCTCGCGCTGCGCGCCAACAGCCGCAATGGCGCTCGGTGTACCGCATCGGCGATAGGGGTCCTCGAAGAGGCCGAGTTTCGCCTTAAGCTGAAGGACACGCCGCACCGCCGCATCGATCGCGTCAAGCCTAACGAGGCCTCGTTCCAGAGCGCGTGGCAGCCCCTCGAAATACGTGTCGTGGCCCATCATGTCGATGTCGACGCCGGCGTTGAGCGCGAGCGCGGCGGCTTCTCCCTTGTCGCGCGCCACTCCGTGCGCGATGAGCTCGGCGACGGAGCTGTAATCGCTGATCATCACGCCCGAGAAACCCCATTGCCTGCGCACGATGTCGCGCAGCACCGCGGCATTGGCAGTCATGGGGGTGCCGTTGAAATCGGTGAAGGCGGGCATGATCGCGGCGACGCCGGCCTGAACGGCAGCCCGGAAGGGCGGAAGATACACCTCGTGGAATTGCCGCTCGGACATGTCGACCGGCGCATATTCACGCCCGGCCTGAACCGCGCCATAAGCGGCGAGGTGCTTGGCGGTCGCGGCGACCGTGCCTTCGGCGGCCATGTCGGAAGTCTGGAAGCCACGCACTTTGGCATCGGCAAAACGCGCCGCAACATGCGGATCTTCGCCCGGGCCTTCGACCGTCCGGCCCCAGCGTGGATCGCGCGCCACGTCGATCATGGGAGAGAAGTTCAAATCGATGCCCTCGACGGCGCACTCTTGCGCGGCGACTCTTGCGGTCCGCTCCCACAGACGAGGATCGAAGGCACAGGATTCACCGAATGGGATCGGAAAAAATGTGCGCAGCCCGTAAAGCACGTCGAGGCAAAAGAAGAGGGGGATTTTCAGGCGCGAGCCTTCCACGGCATGGCGCTGCACCTCGCGCACCCGCTCGGAGCCCCAAAGATTGAGAAGACTGCCGACCCGGCCTTGCCTTATGGCTTGCGAGGTAACGGGCGCGTAGGCGGGTCCTGTCTGGACGAGCTCTCCACTGAGCATTGTGAGCTGACCCACCTTTTCTTCGAGCGTCATCTCGGTGATGAGGCGCTCGATATGAGCCTTCTCGTCAGATCGCGCCATTGATGACCCCTCTCATTCGGGCGATCATGCGCCGCCAGAACGCAGTTTCGAAATTTAAGCGACTATCGCAGCTGGCGCAAAGACATTGCACCATGCCGGGCGTCAGGCCGGGGCAGGAGCGAGGGGTGAGATGACCGCGATCGCCGACAAAGCACAAACCGTCACCGAACGGCTGCTCGACATTTCCACGGCCGGCGTTTGGCCGCAATTCGTCTCTCTTTTGCGAGGCGTGAAAAGAGCACCCGAGAGATGGGTGCTTCTTTCGTTTCCGATCCTGGCGACGCTCGTCATTGGTGGCATCGCGGCCGGACAGGTCAGACTGAATGCGTGGCAAGGCGCGCTCTACGACGCCTTGCAGCGCTATGACCTCGGAGGTTTCGTGCACCAGATCGTCGTGTTCTTGACGATCGTCTCATTACTTTTGTGCCTTGTCGTGGCTCAAACCTGGCTCACGGAGGTTTCGAAGGTCAAGCTCAGGGCCTGGCTGACGCGCGATCTCCTCGACGAATGGCTTCGGCGCAAGCACGCCTATCTTTTGGCCTTTGCTGGACCCGACGGCGTCAATCCCGACCAGCGCATTCAGGAGGACGCGCGTCATCTATCCGAGCTTTCCGCCGATCTCGGCGGAGGGCTCGCCCAAGCGACGCTGCTGCTTCTCAGCTTCATCGGCGTCTTGTGGGTGCTCTCGGCGCAGGTAGTCTTCAATTTCCAGGACAGGCAGTTCACCATTCCAGGTTATATGGTCTGGTGCGCCTTGGCCTACGCGGCTGCCGGCTCATGGCTTACCTGGCTGGTGGGGCGGCCGCTCATCGAGCTCAATGCGAGCCACTATGCCCGCGAGGCCGAGTTTCGCGTCGCCTTGGTGCGCGTTGTCGAGCACGCCGAAGCGATCTCGCTTTACCGGGGGGAGGAGGACGAACGGGCCTCGCTTGACACCCTGCTCGCGTCGGTCCTCTCCGTTACGCGGAACCTTGCCGGAGGGGTGGCCCGGCTCACTTGGATCACCTCGGGCCATGGCTGGATCGCGATCGTCTTCCCCTTCCTCATGGCCGCGCCAGGATATTTCAGCGGCAAGCTGACATTGGGGGCGCTCGTCGTCGTGGTCGGCGCCTTCAACCAAGTGCAGAGCTCGCTGCGCTGGTTTGTCGACAACTTCTCCCGGATCGCGGACTGGCGGGCCACGCTCTTTCGCGTGGTGGCGATCCGCGAAACCTTGCGTTCGCTGGACACTCTGCACGGTGCGCAGGGGCGAATCGAATTTTCGGACAACACCGAAAACAAGCTCGTGCTCGATGGGGTCGAAACGTTCATGCCCGATTCGATGGACGACTGCGCTTTTCTGGATGAGGCCAAAGTCGAGATCGTGCCTGGCGATCATGTCCTCGTGGTCGGCGAAACGGCTTCCGACAAGACGACGTTCTTTCTTGCCATGGCCGGGCTCTGGTCTTGGGGACGTGGAAAGATCAGCTTGCCTCCGCGCAGCGAGATGATGTTTCTGCCGCAGCAGCCCTATTTGCCGACCGGCTTGTTGTGTGACGCGATAGCCTACCCTGCGAACTCGAAGGACTTCAGCGAGGAGGCCTTGCGAGCAGTTTTGAAACGGCTCGGGCTCGAGCACCTCATCGACGAGCTCGACCGGCGAGCCTCCTGGGACCGGCACCTTTCGCTTGACGAGCAGCAAGCGCTCAGCTTCGCCCGGGTCCTGCTGCACGCTCCCCGCTGGGTGCTCCTCGATGACGCGCTGGGCGCGGTCGAGCCCGAAAAGCGCGAGAGGCTCGTCGAAATCTTCCGCAAGGAACTTGCAGGCTCGGCTGTCATCAGCACGGGACGCGCCAATTCGCGGGAAGATTTTTATGGCAAGGTGCTGCATCTCAGACGATGCCCGCGTGCGGAAAGAGTCACGGCGGGCTCTTCTGCCGCGCGCCCTGATCTCGTGAAGGGGTGAATTCCACGTCCAATTCGGCGCAAGGGTCTCGAGGAGGAGTCTCGCCGCAATCTGATTGGAAACAAATTCGGACAGTTCTTCGGAAAGGAAATTCGATGGCCTCGACACGAGCCTTTGAACCGACCGACTCCTCTGTGATTCCGCGCTATTCCGAAATGGCAACCTTCATGCGTGCGGCGAGGGTCGAGATCGCCGAACCGTTGGACATCGCGTTGGTCGGAGTGCCATTGGATCTTGGGGCGACCTATCGCTCGGGAGCGCGGCATGGTCCGGCCGGCGTGAGAGAGGCATCGCGCCTGATCCGGCAAGTCAATCCCACGACCAAGGTCAATCCTTATCGGATGTGCAATGTCGGCGATGTGGGAGACGCGCCGACCCATCCGTTGAGTGTCGAGCGCAGCGTCGAGCTCATACAAGGATTTTACGAGCGCGTCCATGCAGTCGGCGCGACCGCAATTTCGATGGGCGGAGACCATACGGTGCCGCTCCCAATCCTGCGAGCCATCGCAAGGAATGGGGCCGTCGGGCTGGTGCAGATCGATTCTCATCCAGACACTTTCGACGAATTCATGGGCACGAAATGTAACCACGCGACCTTCGTCAGGCGCTCGATCGAGGAAGGGCTCGTGGATCCGAGGCGAGTCATTCAGATCGGATTGCGCGGGACGAGGTATGGCGATGACGATGTCGAGTACGGAGCCAGCGTCGGCATCCGCATGATCACCATGGACGAGTATGAGACGCTGGGGCGAAACGGAGTTTGCGACGAGATTCGACGCGTCGTGGGTGACCGCGCGACTTATGTGACCATCGACATCGATGGCCTGGATCCCATGGAAGCCCCAGGCACCGGCGTTCCGGAACCCGGTGGAATATCGATGCGCGATTTGCAAATGATTTTGCGCTCGGTCACGGGGTTGAACGTCATCGGCGCCGATATATGCGAGGTCGCGCCGCCGCTCGATCCAACCGGAATAACCTGCATCAATGCGGCCAATCTGATGTTCGAGCTCGCTTGCCTCGTGGCCGTTGCGCGAACCGGCAAGCGGCAAGCCGTCGCGCCGGAAAGGTGAGTTCGGTGAGAGTGGAAAGCGGCAGACTTCAGCCGCGTGATCCTTCAACGGGGTGCCCAGCGGCATAAGGGCACCCAGCAAGCGTTGGATCGAGTTCGCTTCCCCTCGGCGAAAACGTCATACGAAGTCGGTCGGCTTGGCGAGCGTGCTCCAATTGCTGCCGGGCGCTGCCGGATTGCCTTGAAGCGTCACGGTCTGCGAGGATGCGACCTGCGCGCCGTTCATCGTCCATTCGTTGAGGGCGCCATTGGCATTGCGCCACAGGATGTCGGACTTTCCATCGCCGCTGAAATCCGCGATTTGCGCGATCTGCCAGGACGAATCAGGCGATACGGGATTGCCGCCCAAGGTCACGACCTGGCTCGAAGCGATTTGTGAGCCGTTCATCGTCCAATCGACGAGCGTGCCATTCGTGTTGCGCCATAATATGTCCGATTTGCCGTCGCCGCTGAAATCCCCAATCCCGGCGACACTCCAGGAGGAATCGGGCGCCGCGAGATTTCCTCCCAAGGTGACGTCCTGACTCGAAGCGATTTGCGATCCGTTCATGGTCCAGTCGACGAGCGTGCCGTTGGCGTTGCGCCACAGAATGTCGGATTTTCCATCTCCATTGAAATCACCGAATCCGGCAATGCTCCAGGAAGAATTGGGCGCCACCGGAGTTCCCCCCAAGGTGACATTCTGGCTCGAAGCGATTTGCGATCCGTTCATGGTCCAATCGATCAAGCTGCCATTTGTGTTTTGCCACAACACATCGGATTTGCCGTCTCCGTTGAAATCGCCAATCCCCGCAACGTTCCAGGAGGCGTCCGGCGTGACAGGGGTCCCTCCCAAGGTGACGTTCTGGCTCGACGTGATTTGTGAGCCGTTCATCGTCCAGTCGATCACCGAGCCGTTGGTATTGCGCCAGAGGAGATTGGCTTGGCCATCTCCGTTGAAATCACCCACGCCGACGACGTTCCAGGATGCGTTCGGCGCGACCGGATTTCCGCCCAACGTCACCTGTTGGGCCGAGGTGATCTGTGCGCCATTCAGCGTCCAATGAGCGAGCGTGTCGTCGCTGCTGTTGCGCCACAAGACATCGGAAATGCCGGCGTTCGTTCCAGGGCCGTTCGTGATCAGGGTGCCGCCGGCGCCATCACTCGTAGCGGTAAAATTCGTGCTGCCCAGGCTCGAGGCCTGGAAGGCCAACGTTGCGACCTGGCTCGCTCCATTCGAGAGCTGCAACAACCCCGTCGTCGCATTGAAGTTCAAGGTCACGTTCGATGAGGAAAAGCCCTTGAGATCGATCCCGTCACCATTGACGAAGTTCTCGAGCACCGGGCCGGTATAAGACGGTGTTCCGACATTGGTGCCGAAGGTCGAGGGATTATCGACGATCAGCTTGCTGGCACCGGCGAAATCGATCTGGGTCGTGGTCGTGGCGGGCGCGGCGACTTCAAGCGTCGACCCCGTCTGCAATTGGAAGAGCCCGGTGAAAGGCCCGGAAAGGATCACGTTGCCGCTGTCGAGCACGGTCGGCACAGCATTCGTTCCGGTGAGGGTCCAGGTTCCCCCGCCATCGACCGCGAGGGTCTGGAAGTTGCTGAAGGTCCCGCTCCCTACGCCGGTAATCGAGCCGATGCCGCTCGCAAGCTCCAACGTGTTGCTGGCGCCAGAATTCGCAGTGACGTTGCCGTTGAACACAGCGCCGGGATCAAGGACGAGGCGGTTGGTGCCGCTGCCGGCGAAATCGACCGCGTAAGTCGCGCCTGAAATCGTGCCGGCATTCGTGACGGTGCCGGAACCATTCGTGATGAAGACACCGAAGGCAGCACCGGAAACCGTTGCACCCGCATCATTGGTGACGCTGCCGCCCGCCTCGAGATCGAGGGCGGCACTGCCCGTTCCGGTCGCGCTGATGTGACCACCATTGAAGACGTTTCCGGCTGCGTTGAACACTTGAACCCCGGCAGATTGGCCAGTGATCGTGGATGGCGAGTTGTTGAAGACAGTACCGCCAGCAGCGAAATGGACGCCCTGAGCACCGGAAATGCTACCGCTGTTCGTGACCGACCCCAGGCCGCCGTTCGTGAAGACGCCGAACGCGCCGCCCGAGATCGAGCCTCCCGAATCATTGGTGAGGCTGCCCGCTCCGGCAAGATCGACGCCCGCTCCCGACGTTCCGCTCGCAATGATGCTGCCGGCATTGGTGACGGAACCAGGAGATCCCGCTTCTGAATAAACCCCGATGTTGACGCCCGCGATGGTCGCGCTCGCATTGTTGACGACGGACCCGCCCTTTCCGAGAGCGACACCGTCGGCGCCCGAGATCGACCCGCTATTGGCGACCGTGCCGACGGCGCCGGACACGAAGGCGCCGAATGCGTTACCCACGAGCGCCCCGCCAGCGTCATTCGTGACACTTCCGCCGGCTCCGAGATCGGCAGCGGCGCTGCCGGTCCCGGTTGCGTTAATGTTCCCGGCGTTAATTACTGATCCTGAGGCGCCGCTGATATAGACGCCGGCGCCGCCAGTTCCAGCCACGCCCGTGCTCGTCAGGGTCCCGCCTTGATTGTTCGTGATGTTCCCGCCATGCGTGACAATGGCGGTCGTGCCCAATATCGATCCGGAGTTTCCGATTATTCCGTTTCCCGCGAGAAAGACGCCATCGCCCCCGCTTGCGGTGACAAGGCCCTGGCTGACAATCGTCCAAGTTGTCCCCGCTGCGCCATCAATGCCGTCGGAGGTTCCCGTCGAAGTGACCGTCCCGGTGTTTGTGATGTAAAGCGGATTGAGCGTCGGATTCAACGTGACGGGGCCTGCTACGCTGGTGCTGATCGTCGACATCGCGCTCTCCTTGTGATCGATCCGGGGCCGAGCCCAGGTATTCAGCTTCTCCTCAACTGCTTTGGGTGGAAGTGGTTTCTTCGGTAACGTGGAGAGCGCATAATTTCTTGGAGGAAGTGGTAAATTCATAGAATTGTACGAACCCGCAGTTCGCTTATCCGAGCGTGCCATGATGATCGGCGTCGTGTGCATCTCGATGAGATGCCGCGTCGTCGGAGGAGATCACGATCCCAGAATCAGCGCGACTAGG